>CAYSHR010000014.1:0-16632 GCA_964430795.1 uncultured bacterium | reverse complement strand
AATGGTAATCGTTCTGTGTCACCCTCGATTCCCGCTTAAAGAGTTGCTACTCTCCGACTCATTCCTTCTTCTCTCGTGTTTCATTGTAATTTTGCGTTTTCTATTCGTCTTTAGTATTTAGACGTCGGTTTTCCAGCTTTGAACGGGAAATTTCACGGTATTGACAAGGAGAATGAAACAAGTATGATTTGACAATAAAAAAATGAAGAAAACGGGGTTGGTTTACAGAAATGAAAATACTCTTTATACAAGCCTTTTTAGCCCCTTTTGGCGTGGAGATTTTATCAGCCCAGCTTAAAAAGCGGGGGCACCGGGTTGAGTCTTTTTTTGACCCCCTTTCTTTTGCGGAGCCGGTTCTTGATTTACCCGTTTTGGGGGGGTTAATGGATGAAAAACCCGAATGCGCGAAGAAGATTGATGAATTTCAGCCTGACCTTATTGGGTTTTCTGTAATTTATGATCACTATGCCTGGGCATTGGATTATTCACGGTTTATAAAAAAGAGATTTGATATTCCCATTGTATTTGGAGGGATTCACCCAACCAGTCTTCCGGAGCGGGTTTTGAAAAACCAATGGGTTGACTTTGTTGTTGTGGGAGAAGGAGAAGGGACTTTGGGCGATCTTGCTCATGCCCTTGAGTCTGAAACCGATTACGAAAACATTCAAAATCTGGCCTTTAGAGAAGATGGGAATGTTCAGGTAAATCCCATAAGGCCATTAATCGAAGATCTCGATAGCCTGCCTCATCCTGACAAAGAATTGTTCAGTCCCTATTGGCAACAGCAGCAGGGTGGCGGTTATTCCACTATGGCGTCCCGTGGGTGCCCTTTCCGTTGTTCATATTGCTGCCACTCATATTTAAGGAATCTGTACAAAGGTGCCGGCAAATATGTGCGCGGGCAATCTGTGGAATATTTCATTGAGGAGCTCAAGGTAGCCAGGGAGAAGTATAACGTGAAATTCTTTGTGTTTCACGATGAAAGCCTACCTTCAAATAAAAGGTGGTTCTCCGAATTCGCAAAGGAGTACGAAGGCCAAATCGGCCTTCCCTATTTTTGCTGGGCCGCGCCTGACTCAATAGACCGGGAACGAAGCGAACTTCTTAGATCGAGCGGTTGCAAGACCGTTCAGATGGGAGTCCTTGGCGCGCCCAAAACAGACATGTTAAATACGTCAAATAGAGAGGGTTTCGCGGATAAAATAGGAAGGGCCATCGATTTACTGAGCAAGTCCGACATTTTTATTATTGCAGATAATGTGGTGGGAATGCCCGGACACACAACAAAAGAGATGAAGAATCTCGTGGGCTTTTTTATTGATCATCCTCCTGATCTGATATTCGCCTATTGGCTCAGATATTACCCGAAAACCGAAGTAATCGAAAAAGCCTTACGGTTGAATATCATGACGAGCCATGATGTGGAGTTGATTGAAGCCGGTGAAAAAGTGGTTTCCTTTATTAAACCTGAAAAAGGCACTGAAAAGAAGATGATAAGACTCGCGAATCTAATTATGCTTTGTGCTTTTCTTCCCAAAAAAACCCTTCGTTGGCTTTTAGCCTCAGAGTCTAATCTGAAGTGGATTCCCTCATTTTCACTATATTTTATCATTGTATTTTTTCCCTATTTCACCGCTGGATTAAGTCCGCGCAAAAGACGGGTTGAAATTCTCTATACCCCTATCAGACATATCTGGTTCTACGGAAGGACCATGGCAAAGCGATTCTTAAGAAGCCTTTTGGAAAAAAACCGATTTAAAGGTAAAACAGCATAAAGTTTTAAATCAAAAGATAATAAAGAATTATGAAAATACTTTTCGCGAACCCGACCCTGGCTAACGAATGCGACGCTCTTCACCTTGGTCTGGCAAGTTGCGCGAGCCATGTAAACGCCAGGACCAATCATAAGGCTCAGGTAATTGATTTTGTTTTTCACAGAGACAATTGGAAGGGCTACCTCGCACGCCGGTTCAATGACTTTTCACCCGACGTCATCGCCATCACAGTTACTACTCCTTACGTATCTTTAGTTGGGGAGTTGGTAAATGAATTTAGAAAGCATAGTCCGGCGCCGGTGATTCTTGGTGGCCCTCATGCCTCTATTGAATTTGAAGCAATGCTAAAGCAGGGCATAGCCGATTTTGTAATTCGAGGCGAGGCCGAACACGCCCTTTCGGCCTTTCTTGATAAATACGAACAGAAGAATTACGGCAAGATACCCGGCCTGGTTTTTAAACAGGGCAACGCGATAGTGGATAACGGCTGGGCCCTCCCTATTTTGGACTTGAACGCCTTGTCTTTTCCAGACTGGGAACTTTGGGAAGAGATAGACCGCCATCTCTACTTTTTTCATACAATCCCGGTGATGGGCTCTCGGGGATGCCCTTATCGTTGCGCCATCTGTACTACTCCCTGGATCAGTCAGAGCACCGGCGATAAAAGTTGCCGTCAGATGGACCCTGATATTTTATGCCGATATCTGAAGGATTACCGAAAACAATATGAATCTCGCGGCATGGGCTTGTTTTTTTTCTATGACCTCAATTTTTTAATCAATGAACAATGGCTGGATGAATTTACAAGTGAATATATAAAAATGGAGCTTGACGCCATACCTTTTTCAGTGTTCAGCAGAGCCGACCATGTTAACGCTCTCAACGCCGGTTTGTTAAAAAAAGCAGGTTGCAACATGGTCCGCCTGGGTATCGAATCGGGTAATGATTTCATGCGAAATGAAATCTACCGGAAGGATATTCTCTACAAGGATATTCTCGAATCGGTATCACATTTAAAGGACGCCGGGATTTCCTGCCAGGCCTATCTTGTCCTGGGCGGTCCCGGAGAAACAAAAAAGTCACTTTTAGAATCTTTTGGTCTTATGTACGCTCTGGATGTGGAATACCCCACTCCCTTTCTTTTTAAAGTTTTGGCCGGCAATCCGATAGAGGAGGTTTTGAATCGTACCGGTGCCAGGTTGGACCATGAGCAGATGAAAAAACCCACTGATTACCTGACCGGACATCACATCATAAACCCCGATCTTACAGCCAAACAGATTGAGAGAATTCGCGCCAGGCTCTTTTTAAAAATCGGCGTGAGACTGATCCTCCATGGGCTCAGGAATAATCCATGGCGCTATATCACCCGGTTCTTTCCCTATTTGTGGAATGGAAAAAAGCATGGGTGGCGCCTTTTTCAAATCGCCTCCTACTACCTATATTATGGTAGCGGAAATCTGGAAAAGCCTTTATTCATGGCGAAAAAGAAGGCATGGCTGGACAGGTTTGAACAGTTAATTGCCAAAGAGGGCTGATTTTCCAAAAAATGGGCTGCTATAGTTCCACCTTGGCAAGGTCAATCTCAATCAACCCGGCCTGAGAAGCCAGGTAAATTTTATCACCATCCACCACCATGCTCTTGATCTTGTTGCCGCAGTAAAAAGTTTTTTTGACATTCAAGTCGGAATCGATGATATGGACAAGACCCAGAGCGCCGCAAACAGACCAGAGATCCCTGTGACCAATCCGCTCAATCCAACGAAAGGATGGAAGAAAGAGCTTCTTTTTTATCTGCCGCCGTTGTTTAAGATCGTACAATCGCGCCCAAATCCGGAAAGACTCGAACATAATCAACCGATTTTTCTCCGCCACGTAAGCAAGGGCAAGGGCTTTGCCCATTCCGGGAGTCACTTCAAAGGAATCAATAACCGCGGCCTTGTTTTTGCCATCGTATTCAATGAGAAAAAACTCTCCTCCTTCCAGGCACCCTTCCACAAGATGGGCGTCATCAATAAAGACAAGGGAGATGCCTGTGCGGCAACCTCCTCTTGATTTGTCCACCCGGGCTAATACCTTGAGAGTCTTCGCGTCATATATGTAAAGGTTGGAATTTCGGTCAACATTGCCCGCGAGATATTTGTTATTGGGAGACAGGGCGATCCGATCATGCATGTCATTAAAATCGGTACACTGAATTACGAGCCAATTTCTCACGTCGAGCAGACATATATTTTTACGGTTAAGGCTCAACACGTACCACTTATCCGGATGGAAGGGTGATGGAAGAAAATTGTCGATAGAGTAATTCGCCTGAAAGGGCTTCTCAATGGCATTTCCTTTTTTATCCAGCTTGGAAATGTAGAATATGTTGTTGTCAATATGGCGCCAGAATTTATAGGATGGCTTATCCAGCATGACAAGATAGCCGGTATCGGTATGGGCGAAAAGCCGTACCCCTCCGGGAAGTTTCCAGGCGGGCAGCAGCACATCCACCCCTTTTTGAACTGAAACCACCAGGGACTGGGCGGGAGAGGGCACCGAAACCCGCTGGGTGATCTTGGTTTCAATGACAACGGGGATGGTAAAAAGCAGCAGCAGCGTCAAAAGCCTGGTGAACCGGTTTTCAAAATAGGATACCGGCAAATATCCCAGCAAGAGGCAGGAGGCAGCGGAAAAAAGGGTAAAAGGAAGGAGAATCTCTTTAAGCAGGTAGGGCAAGGTAGTCATCAGGGTTGAAAGGACCAGCCAGGCGCCAAAAGCGCAAATAAGGAGGGAGATAAGTTTTCTTCGTCGTTCATGGACAGACAGTATGCCGATGACCACAAGAAAGATTAAATAAAACAGAAGATAGAATAAACCGGAACACATACCCATGACTGCCAGTTGCATCAGCCACAAAGCAAAGAGAAAAGCGCCGGTTCCCCAAGAGAAAAAAAGAGAAACAATGAGGAGGATCAAGGCCAGGGCAGGCGCTATGGTTTCAAAGGGAAGAGACAATATGGCTGGTGCAAAGAGCAGATATATGAAAACCAAACATAAGATGTGCTTGTAGAGGTGTTTCATGTCATTAACAATCCATCGAAAAAAGAAGGGCTCTTCAGCTTTTGCGTAAAGATATTAAAAAAAGGCGAAAATTACCGAATAAAAAAATATTATATCATTTCGGGTTCATTGCGCAAGCCGCCCGCCAAAGTTCAATGGTTGGGGGGTGTGGGACAAAATGGAGAGATCGGTTCAGTGAGGAGTTAAGTTGCCCCTTTACCATAAGATGCTTCACTGGTATATTCTCCAAAGTCGGAAAAGGGGAGACCCCGCTACTATATCAAGATTATCCCGTCCGGCGGAAAAAGCTCGTCCTTATTATGAGAAAGGCAAGGTCTGGAAGAATAATAACGTAATCGTTCGAAAATCCGGGGACAGGTAACAAGTACATGTCCCCGCTTTTCCAAAAAGCCCCCTTGGTAACTGAACGATTACATAAAAACATCCATGGCCTGCATAAGAAAACCAGGAGAGGAAAATGGAAATCTTGAGCCGACCACCTGAGAAACTCATCGATGAAAACGGAAAGCCGGCTTTCGGAGTTTATAACGGCCCCATCGGCAACCTTAACCTGGATGATTTTGACTACACTCAACTTCGACGCTTCCCCTTTACCCTCTTTAAAAAAACCGCCGGCCTTACCCGGAAACGCTGGCAATATCTTGGGGTTGTGGATGACAATCTTGTTATTGGAGTCGCGGTAATACACCTGGGCTACATTGGCAGCGCCTTTGCCTATGTTTACCGGAAAGATAAAAAGGAATTAACCGAGTTAAATATTGTTGACCCTGCGGCGTCAAAGACTGTTTACGCCGAGTCAAGCATTTATGGATATTCATCTTGCAGGTCGGGATCAAAATTTGTCAGGATTGATAACGATATTATTAAAGGCGCCAGAGAGGTCCAGGTTTTATCCAAAGGACCGCGGATAAATTTCGAGGTTCCTGATTCTTCTGAAATCATTACTCCGGTTGTGGCCTGCGTCAGAAACGGTGTGCGGGGTTTCAATTATACTCACAAAGGCGCCGGCCTCCCTGCCGCCGGCTGGGTTGAAATAGATGGAAAGAAGATCGAGCTTACAAAAAACGCTCTTGCCGTGCTGGACTGGACCGCGGGTTGCGCCGCTCATGAAACATACTGGAACTGGGCCAGCGGCGCGGGAAGGCTTGACGATGGGCGAATAACGGGCATCAACTTCGCCATGGGGGTAAATGAAACGGGTTACACTGAAAATGCCTTCTGGGTAGCGGGTGAACCTCAAAAAGTTGATGTTGTCAATTTTGATTACAACTTCAAAAATATATTTGAACCCTGGAAAATCCAGTCAATGGATGGCACCGTGGATCTGACCTTTTATCCTGAAGGAGAGAGAAAAGAAAATCAGAATTATTTATTAGTCGCCTCCAATTTCAGACAGCCTTTTGGCTCTTTCAATGGTGTGTTGAGATTCCGTGGAGAGGAAATCCGGATTTCAAATCTTTATGGTTTTGTGGAGGAACATCATGTTAAATGGTGATTTTTACGGCTTGGAGAGTTTAGATTTTGACAGAAAATAAAAACAATGTTGTAAAAAAGGTTTTATCAGAGGCGAGGCTATGGGTTCTTGGCGCCCTGGCTCTTATAGCAAAAGGAGTCGGCGCCGCGGCTTTTGACCAATACCTGCCAAAACAAGGCCCCATCCAGTGGATAAAATCCGAACCGACACAATGGGCCGGGGCAATTATTCTTCTTGGCGTCGGCGGGTTCTTTCGTTTGACCAGACTAAAGGCAAACGGCTTGAATATTGATGAGATGTTCAACTATCTCTATGGGAAAAGCCCCTTGTTTGAAAGGCTCCTTGCCGATATCCACCCACCTCTTTATCCAGTAATGATAAAGCCGGTTTTATGGCTTGGAATAGAATTTGGGACAAGAATACTCTCCGTGGCGGCTGGAGTGGTTTTCTGTTTTATCGTATGGCGCGTCGCGGTAAAAATATTCGGCCCGGCTGTGGGTATTTTATCTCTTTTCTTTGCCGTCTTTTCTCCGCCGCTGATATGGGTTTCCAGAATCGGGCAGAGCTACCAAACCCAGGGCGCTTTAACCGCCCTGGCGTTTCTCTTCTTTTTAAAACTGTGGGAAAATCCCACCGGAAAATCTCTGGTTTTGTATATTGTTTTCTCTGCCGCGTCTCTCTATTGCTTCTATTACGCTATTTTACCCTGGCTCTTTTTTACAGTGGTCTCTTTTATTATCCTAATAAAAAACAGGGTGGCCGGCGCTTATCTGATAACCGGCAATCTGATATCCTTCGCTTTTTTCACGCCTATGGTTTTTTCAATGATTAAAGCATCAGATAGCCTCGGCGCGCTATTTTCCCAGACGCCCCTGGTAAACAACTTCTTTGAGGTGATCCTAAATTTCTTTGGGCTGTTTCTCAGATTTTCGCCCGCGGTTCCTTTCGCGCTACTGGCCCGATTCCTCAGTTTTCACGGAGCGCTGAAGATTATCGGCCTCTTTTTAACCTTGATCGTAGTGGTCTTTCTGTTGGTGTTTGGAATTCTTAAAGGAATAAGAGATGGTGAAAAAAGCAAAAGAAAATATCAGACATTTCTTTTTGGGTTCTATGGATTTGTGGTAATCGCGGCTCTTATATTGAACTGGATATGGAGGGCGCCCCTGGAGGATCACTATCTTCTATTTATTTCCATTGTAACCATTCCTGTGGCGGCAAATGCCTGCCTGTGGCCGAAGAATAAAATCATAGCCGGTTTTTTTATCCTTCTGTTTTTCGCCGGATGCCTGACAATTATCACCAAAGTGGAGAACCAGTTTTTTGAGGAGCATCGAGATGTTGTCTGGCTCGTGGAAAAGCTGGCCAAGGATAACACTCTCCTGGCCGTTGTGAATTATCACCTCGCGGATCCTTACAAGGTGTATGGGAAGAAGAAGATAGACAGGTTGAATCTTCCGGGGGATTTGCCCGGTCGGGAGATTCTCATCAGGAAGCAGACCTTTGAGATAAAATCATCAGATACGGATTTCATAAGGGACAAACTCAAGGGACACGATATGATTATTGTCCTGGCGTCGGATACAAAGTCCGGGGGCATGGATCAGCGAAGCCTTGACCTGCTAAAGCTCTGGATTGGGAAGTTGGGTTTTATTGCCAAGGAGCGAGTATTTTTTAAAAGTAGAAAAGGCGCCAAAGGGGATAAAGATGGGACGGTCGTCCGGTTTGTTAAAATTCCTCCTCCGGCGATTTCGGCATCTTTACCTGCCGAACAATAGACCGTTAAAACAAATTATTTCCCACAAATTCCGCAAAGGGTGCATTTATCCACCTGACAATCCGGAGTGGTTTTTCCTTTTTCGCCTCGTAAAGATTCTCTTTTCAAATAGTCCCGGTTAAAGCCGGCGTCAATAAAACTCCATGGAAAAACAGCGTCCGGCTTTTTCTTTTTGTGTATGCTCATCTTCGTGTTGCTTTGCCAGGATGTAATCGCCTGATTGATGGTCTGGCCCGAAGCCAGTTTCAATATCAACTCACCGGCATCCTCCCACCCTGCCGAAAAAATAGCCTGGAGCCTCGCTTCCTTGTATGACTCGAAAACCGGCCGCACATTTCCTTCTGCTTTAAGGGCGTTGTTGATTATTTTTTTCGCCTTGTTGTAAGATTTCTTGTCAATAAAGGGCGCCCATTGAAAAGGAGTCTGGGCTTTGGGGACAAAGGGATTTACAGAAACCTGGATTTCTCCGGCTTCTCCTCTTTTTTTCCACAGGGGCATAATTTTCTCTTTTATTCGAATCACCAACTCCCCAATTGCCTTAATGTCATTTTCAGATTCGGTTGGCAAGCCCACCATGAAATAGAGCTTCAGGTTTTGAAACCCCTGTTCGATCAGGCGAGCGGATTCTTCGATGATAGCTTTGTCATCGTCGCCTTTGTTACAGACGCCACGAAGTCTCTCTGTGCCGGTTTCGGGGGCCAGGGCCACGCTTTTCGCCCCATGTCCGGCAAGGGACGACAGGGCTTTGTCAGAAAGGGTGTTGACGCGAATTGAGCTTATGCCCACCCGCCCTCTTGATGCCGCCATATCTATCCACTTCTCAATCTTCGAAAGGGACGAAACGCCGGCTCCGACAAGACCGGTCATGTTCACTTGCTTGGGTAAGGGTTCTAAAAAAAAGGATTCCAAATCCCTTGCTTCTCTTGGCGGAAGGTAAAGATGTCCAGCCGCGCAAAATCTGCACCTGGACCGGCACCCTCTGTATGCCTCGATGAGAAGCCCATGATCAAATTCCGTATCAGATGTAAATACGCGGGTATGGATTTTATCCTTTCCAAAATCCTTCTCCCTGGCCACGGAAATCATTTTTCCCTTATCTGTTTGTCCTGGTACAAAGGCGTAATCCAGTTCTGAAACTGATTGAAGGAAATCCTTCTTGCTCCGGGCCTTGCCGAGGATGTCCAGGACCGGGTCCATCATCGCGTTGCCCTCTCCAAGAAGAATTAAATCCACAAAGGGCCCAATGGGTCTGGGATTCAAGGTAACAGCGGCGCCTCCCGCGATTATCAAAGGCTCTGTTCCGGTTCGTTTCCTCGATAGAGCCTCAATGCCGGCCATGATTAACATGCGAGCAAAATTTGGATAGTCGTTTTCAAAGGAGAAAGTTACAAACCAGGCCGCGAGATTGGAAGGGAGAATGTTATTATCCAGGGTCAACAGAGGGCGTGAGCGTTTTTTATATATTTCCTGTTCCTCTTTGCCTGGCAAAAAAAGACGCTCAGGGAAAAAACCGGTGGATTTGTTAATTTTGTTTACAAGCCACTGAAAAGCAAGGCTGCTCATGGCCACCTGGTAGCGATTAGGATATACGGCAGCCACCTTCTGTTTACCTTCACTCTTGTATTGCCTGCCGTATTCCTTTGCCAGGACACCCTTGTGAAGTTTCTCGATAATTTTGCTTTTGGGACTGATGTCACGGTTCCTTATTACAGTTTCAACAACAGGTATATCAGTTTCTTTTATAAAGTTCCAAAGGAATGGGTAAATATTAAGGGGGGAGGTGATGACTCGCACCCAGTTCAAATTTTATATAAAGAAATTATGGTTTTATAAAAATCGCTGATACGGTATTATCTATTGATCATCAGGAGAGTAATATGGAATTTGACCACTTGGTTGCCAAAGGAGCCGAAAACTGTCGGTTATGTGGTCGCTGCCTTTCTGTTTGCGGATATTTAGGCCTTGATATCCCGGGTGGAAAAAGAGAGATGACTCTTTTACGTAACGGTGAAACCACCCCTGTTCTGGATAAAAAATGTGTGAGTTGTTTTGCCTGTGAGGCTATCTGTCCGAACGATGGGCATCCCTACCTGGCTATTCAAAATGTAAGGAGAAAAAGATACAAGGAGAAGGGCCTGCCCATTTCAGTTCTTTATATGCTCTACAACGAAAGAACAAATTTCAGGACCAGGTCCGTCAAATATATGAAATCCTCTGATAAGGAAATCTTAAAAAAGTGGGCGAAAACTGAACAAGAGGATTCATTTGATGAAGTTCTTTTTCCCGGATGCAATCTGCTGATAACCCCTTCCCTGGGCGATTCTGGAATATTGGAGGATATTCCCGTAGCCGGTTCCTTTGAGCGGTGCTGTGGCGAGATGCTGTTTCGCCTTGGCATGATTGACCAGGCCGGGGAAAAGGCAAAGAGGCTTGGCCGGTATTATCAAAAGAAGAAAATCGGCAAGATGGTTTTTGTCTGTCCGGCTTGTTTTAATATGTTTAAAAATATTATGCCTTCTCTTTTCGGTGTGGATTTTGACTTTGAAAAGGAGTATTTCGCCCATTGGCTTCTTAACAAAATCACCCATGGTGAATTCGAGGTAAAGTCCCCTCTTGTTGAAAAATACCAGGTCCATGATAGTTGTCACGGGAGAGTGATGGGTAATGAATTTACGGAAAAAATAAGAACCCTGGTGAAAATCTTTGGCGGGGAAATAGAAAATAGTACAGAAGAAGCCGGCATCGACGGCCATTGTTGTGGAATTGCCGCGGGAGCGAAATCCCACTCAGTATTGGATATACTAAAGGTCGCCGGCAGAGCGCGGAAGAATTTTAAAAAAGCTCCCGAGGCCAAACCTCTGGCATATTGCACCGGCTGCTCCCTTACTCTGACTCTTACCGGAATGTTCCTGCCCGGCGCTCCAAGCCTCACCCATCTTCTTCACATCGCCAACCAGGCTTGCGGCTTTAAAAAACCGGCTTCCATGAAATCCCTGGCGTGGCCCGCCATCTTCTCGGTCTTGGAAGGAACGCCCCTGCTGTTGTCAGGGAAGAGAGATTTTCTTCAAATGTAATATGGGCAAAATAGAAGCCGCCATTTATTTACCGGTAATCGTTCAGTTACAAGGGGTCATCTCCCCCGATCTCAAACCCTGCCACCTTGCTCCCTTGTCACTGAACGATTACATTTACCACCCTTTTGCAATTCCCTTCGTTGCAATAAATCTTTACATTCACCTTGATATCTTTACTCTTCTTTACTTGACCAAAAGGAAATAAAGAGAGAGAACATAGACATTGATAAAAGGCATTGTTTTAGAAACCGGCAATTTTAAATCCAATTGGGAGGATTGAAAATGAAAGCAATCAAAAGCATTCTGTTAATCATGTTGATGGTCGCTCTTGGCTCTATTTTCGCGATTTCGGCCGGGTGCGGCTGTGACGACGATGATGACGACGATGACGACAGTTCAGCCGATGACGATGACACCGCCGATGATGATGACGACGACGACACCGCGGATGATGACGATGATGATGACGACACCGGAGGCGATTGCGAAGGTCTTTATGATGTAATACTCGAAGGGCAGACCACCTTTGCCAAAGCCACAAGCAACTGGATAGCGAAACTCACCATTAATGAAAGCGGAACCATGATCGGCGTCATCGACCCTGATGATCAAGAGATGGACCAGTATGGCGTGTCCGGCTTCAGGTATGACCAGACCACCGGCTATCTTCAGGGCTCATTTCCCACCCCGGAAAGCTGGACCGCCCAGTGCGAGGAGGAAACCATGTCAAACTATGTTGATATGATTATTATCGAAGGCGACATGACCGGCGTTGTGACCCTCTATTGCGGCGAAATTGATGAGGAGAATCTTCTTAAAACAGGGACCGCCACAGGAACCGTTACCTGCGGCGACTTTGCCCAATAATAAAATGTGACAATTCACAGCGAAAAGCCCGTCGAGCCCGGCGGGCTTTTTTTCGTAACCATTCAGTTGTCGATGGTTTATGCGTCCATAATGTTTACAGGTTAATGTAAACATTCCGTTTTCGTAGGGGCAACCCCCTGTGGTTGCCCTGCATTGGGCGGCCACGGGGGGCCGCCCCTACAAAAAGACACATCCTTTCCCCTTGTTGCTGAATGGTTACTTTTTTCTTTGCTCATAGATTACACGATGCTACACTCTCTTGTCGAAACGGGACGTTCTTTTTATGTTTATGGAAAACCGGGAGTTGAGAATAATGACCAAGACTATAGTGTTAATCGTTCTGGCTTTATGTTTTTTACCTTCATTCTCCTTTGGATTCGATTTGCTGGAATACTCGCCTATTCTTTCCCACTATGAGGTTATTACTTCCGAGGATGTGGTTCTTCTGTTTGATGGCTCTATAAACGCCGCCACGGTGTTGCCTGAGAATGTCTATCTTGAGCCAAGAGACGGTGGGAATCCTATTGACGGCGCCCTGTCTCTGGAAACAACCAACGTCGCCAACGACACTATTATCTTTGATCCTGATCAACCACTGCCTTTTGCTTTGCCTTTGAGAATAGTCATTACAAGCGGCCTTTTGGATACAGGTGGAAATGGGTTTTCCGGGCAATGGCAGAAGGGCGACTGGTTTGTGCCCAATATTCCTCTTGATCTTGAACGCCCTGTATGGGACCCGGGCGATTTTACAAAAGTGTTTATCAACGCCAATGTTCTGCTGGCTTTTAACCCCCTGGATCCCGAAAGCACCGACCCTGCCAAACCCTGGGAGATTCCCGGCA
The DNA here is from genome assembly GCA_964430795.1 of uncultured bacterium. Taxonomy (GTDB): domain Bacteria; phylum Lernaellota; class Lernaellaia; order JACKCT01; family CAYSHR01; genus CAYSHR01. The sequence continues at coordinate 3,760 of CAYSHR010000014.1, read as the reverse complement.
TATGGGCTACTGAGGCGTGGAAGATTCATACAGGACGCCCTGAGATTATTATCGCCGCTGTGGATAACGGCCTTAGCTCCTATGATGATGAGGATTTGATCGAGAGGTTCTTTATAAACAAGGGCGAGTTGCCCTTGCCCATGGAAGGCACGCAACTCTGTTTTTCTTATGACTGTAATAACGACGGCCGATTCTCTGTTTCCGATTACGCGGATGATCCAAGAGTCGGCGCCAAGGCGAACCTCAACCCCATGGATCTGATTGAAGCCTTTTCTAACGGCATTGATGATGACGGCAACGGCCTAGCCGATGATATCTGCGGATGGGACTTTTTTAGAGACGCCAACGTCGCTCTGGGCGTCAAGGAGTTTCGAGAAGGAACCCACGCTACTTTATCAGGAAGAGCCGCCTGCGCCATTGCCGGCAATGGCTCAGGTGACAAACCCGGCATATGCCCTGACTGTACCCTGTTGCCGGTAAGGGTTTCCGACGCGGTTATCGCGGACCTCGACTTGATGGCCGAGGGGGCGAGATATTCTGTTGAGATGGGGGCAAAAGTCCTGATGGTGGCTCTTGGCGCCATTGATTATTCAGAAGAAGCCATGGATGTTTTTTATGACGCCTTTGAAAAAGATATAATTACCATTGCCGCTTCAGGAGATGAACTCGGTTTTCATCATCTATATCCCGCGTCCGGAGAGGATATTGTCAGCGTCCACGCGGCCCTTCCCATTCCCCCTGTTTATCTTGGACCCATTTATGCCGGCGCGGTTGGGTTTTTAGAAAGTTATTGCACAAATTTCGGCGCCCATATCTCCCATACTGTTTCTTCAGGCGCCTGCACTTCCGAGGCGGTTGGAAACGGCGCGGGGTTGGCCGGGCTTATCTATTCTTATGCCCTTGAAAGAGGGATCGAGTTATCCGCCGGTGAAGTTGCCCAGATCATGAACATGAGCGCCGATGACGTAAAGAGCCATTGCCTTACCATTGTACCCGGCGGATGCAAGCCGGGCTGGGACGAGCATTGGGGTTATGGCAGGGTTAACGCCTTTGAGGCTCTCAAGCGTCTTGGCTGGCCCGAGGTCGGAATCGACCAGAGGATTCCTCCTGATGCGCGAATTACAAGCCCATTGTGGTTTGAGAATATCGACCCCTTTATTAATTCCACCCTCGATATCGAGGGAGAGATTTACGCCAGGGGCGCCAATTTTAATTATGAGGTTCAGGTAGCAGCCGGAGTGGAGCCCGATGACAGCGAATTCGAGGTTGTGGGCGCCGGCAACGGCACACAGGCCCAGGGAGTTTTGGCTTCTTTTAGCTTGTGGGACATTTTTACTAAAGAGCAGGTCAGGGCGCGGCCGACTCACCACGACCAGTTTACAGTAACCCTTAGAATCCAGGCCTGGTATGACAATGGCAAAGGCAAAGTTCTTGGAGAAGCCAGAAAAGCAATAGCCGTCCACACTGACGATGACAAGGAAACCGGCCTTCTTGACGGGTTCCCTGTTTTTATGGGAGCCTCAGGAGAAGCAAGCCCAATATTATATGACCTGGACGGCGCCTCGGATCTCCGCCCCGAGATTATCATGGCAACTTCCAACGGCCTTATTCATGTAATGAGATACATAGCAGATGAAAATGGCGGCGGCTATGAAGAAGCCCCCGGTTTTCCAGTGGTTCTACCCAGCGACAGACCCTTTCCTGACGGAATAGTGGGCACTCCGGCTGTGGGGGATCTTATGGGCAATGGCGTTCCGGTTATTGTAGCGGCTACATTTATGGGGCATATTTACGCCATATGGCCTGACGGGAATAATCACCAGGGCGGCCCTTTCCTTGAAGGATTCCCTGTAAGCGCCGCGGAGCGCCCGAATGATACGCCTTTGAGTTATGGGCATGGCCGCTCTTTTCTCGCGGCGCCTGTTCTTAGTGATCTTGACAACGACGGCATGCTGGAAATCATAGCGGCAAATTACGACCAATATGTGTATGCCTTTAAACCGGTGGACAAAAACAACGACGGCGCCGCTGATATTCTTTCAGGATGGCCGGTTCTTGCCAGAAGCGATCCGGGGGTTGTTCCGGATTTCAAAGTTTGCGACTATCCTCTGACCGCCTCCATTCTTGGAACACCGGCGGTGGGCATTTTAAACCCCGACGCTTATGATGCTCACATCTCTGATTATCCCGCTGTGGTGGTTCCCACAGGGGAGGTCTGCACCGGCGGCCTTATGATCACAAGCAGGGTCTACGCCATCTATCACAATGGATACGATCATCCCGATGGTCCCTTTTTGCCCGGGTGGCCCTCCATTGTTTCGGATCCTTTTGGCGATGAGATTCCCATTCCGCCTCTTACCATCGGAGCCACCACCAGCCCCGCGATTTATAGAGACGACAACCAGGGAAAAACCTTTATTGGCGTGGGCACCTTCTTCTGGTTCCCCATAATGCTCGTTTATCAGAATGGAGAGGTGACTCCCATTCAGCTCTTTTCATCGAGACTCAACATGTCTGTTTCGGCAAACGGCGCTTTCGGGTTTATGGATGATGGGGATATGCCCTTCTATTATGTCCCCACCGCCGGTTTCCTGAATAAAACCGATGACGTTATATACGCCGTGTCTTTTAATATCTCAGGGTGGAGAGTGGGGCTATGGAACCGCCTTGCTTTTAGAGAACGCCTTGACGACATCAACTTCTTTGTCAATCCGGTCATCGCTGATATCGATTCCGACGGCATGGCTGAGGTGATAAGCGGAAGCTCGGGGTATATAGTTCACGCGTGGAATAAAGATAGCGAAATACCCAAGGGGTGGCCCAAGTTTACCCAGAACTGGACCATAGGCGCGGTGGCGGTTGGCGATATGAACGTTGATGGCGTGACTGATATTGTAAATTATACTCACGAGGGAAATCTTTTTGCCTGGAAAACCCTGGGAAGGGCATGCCGGCCCGAAGGTCTTAACGCCCAGTGGTGGAGCTTTCATCACGATGAGCATAACACCGGCATGTATGGCGTGGACACTATACCTCCAGGAGTTGTAGGCGACTTGAAAGTCTATATCACAGAAGAGCCGGAGGTTTTCGAAATTTCCTTTACTTCAAGTGGTGATGACTGGCAATGTGGTTTTGCCGCTATATATGATCTTAGATATTCCTCAGACCCAAAGGCCAATCTCAGGGAGGTCGGCGTTTTTGATCTGGCCACCCTTGCCCAATCACCTGTTCCACAAGAAGCGGGCGCGAAAATAACCTTTAAGGTAAAAGCCCCCGGCGCCAAAATATTCGCTATAAGAGCCCAGGACGAAACAGGAAATATTGGGTTAATCGGAGCAACGGCACAACCGGAAACTCCTGGAGATGACGACGACTTTGCCGACGATGACGATATATCCGACGACGATGTCGCGGCCTCGGATGACGATGACGACCAGGGCTGTTGCGGCATTTAACCTGAAAGAGAAAAATGTCAAAGATGTCAAGGCGAATTCTTGTCACCGCCGCTCTTGGCCTTACTGGGGTTGTTCTTGGCCTTGTCCTTATGGGGCAGGGGGCCTTTTCAAAAAATATCTATCACGACGACACTGTAACCACGGCTTACTGGGGTCTTGTTCATAAATATGGGGATACATACAAAGCCGATGATCTTAGCGCCCATTTCAGGCGAAAAACCGTAGACCCCATTCCCTATTATTTTTACAAGTCGGCGGCCCCGATAATCGACCCATACTTTATGCCCACCATATTTGCCGCTATC
>CAYSHR010000013.1:0-16898 GCA_964430795.1 uncultured bacterium | reverse complement strand
ACACTTGTAATTCTCCATATTCGTCTTTATCCTCTTCTTCGTTTTCTTCTTCGTCGTCGGTGGTTTCGTCGTCATCTGTTGTGTCGTCATCATCGGTTTCCTTGTCCGTAAACAACCCATAGTCGCCCTGGTTCGGCAAGCAGCCTCTCAAATCCTCGCAGGATTCTATTTTAAGAATACAGTCTCTGGTGACCTCTCCGTATAATTGGCAGACAGCGTTTACGCAGTCGGGAATGGAAATGCCTGTACATTGGAGATATTGGTTACAAACATCAGTAGCGTCCCGGGCGCAACCAGTATCCCACTTTATCTCCTTTTCCGAATCTTGTTTATCTCCTGACTCGCTATCGTCATTGGCGCAAACCGGCAAAAGAAAAAAGGAGATGATCAATATTATGTATATTTTTAATTTTGGCGCCGTTAAGGGTTTCATCTTCAGTTCTCTAACCTTCTTTGGCCTGATAAGGCGAAATAGTATTCCTTTTCAGGTATTTTCTAAAAAATAGGTCCGGATTGTCAATAAAATACCTACAACTGCAATTTTACTCTGCCAGCAACTTCTCAATTTCAGTAATGAATTTCTCCTTGGTCCATACCCATTCACCAACATATTTTTTTCTGACATAACCTTTTTTATCAATAAAAAATGTCTCTGGAAATTTATCCACGCCATATAAATCCTTTATTTTCATCTCTCTATCATTGGCTACCGGAAGGATCAGGTTTCTTTTTGAAAAAAGCTCCTTTACCGGCTTAAAGCCTTCCTCATCACAAGAGATAGCCAGAAGAGCGAAATCCTCCCTGTTTTTAAACTTTTTATGCAAGCTCATAAGGGACGGGAGTTCTCTTTTACAAGGAGGGCACCAGCTTGCCCAGAAATTGATAATTAAGACCTTGCCCCTGTAATCCTTTAAAGAGACCTCCGAAATCTTTCCTTCTTCAAGATAAGGCAAAGTAAAATCCGGCGCCGGATCGCCTCTGCCTATGCTTCCACCGCAGCCCAGTCTGAAAATTGATGATGATAAAACATAGCCGAACAGAAGAAGAAAGATGATAATAATGGTCTTTAAGCCTTTTTTCGGATTATGCTCGACCACCTCTTGTTCCAGCTCTTCATTTTTTTCCGGCGGTAGGTTATTTTTCCCGGTCATTGGCTCTTCCTGTAAAAAGTAAAAAAGGGACGCGACTTTCGCCCATCCCTTGTTATAATCAAAAAGCAGGATATGAAAGGAGATAACTTACTCTTTGGTCTCCTCTTCCTTTTTGTCATCCTCAGGAGCTTCTTCCAATGTCTTCTCAGGAGTCTCTTTTTCAGGCTCCGCGGAAGCCTCCTCTTTTTTCTCCACCTTTTCTTTTTCGGCCTCTGGTTCAGGTTGGATTTCTTCAGAAGACATTTCCTTCGTAGTCGTCTCTTTAACCGGCTCCTCCCCAGCAGTCTCTACAGGGGCCTGTGTGTCCTTAGCCTTTGGGCTCTTTCCCTTTTTGCTCTTCTTTTTCGAGGACTTATCCTCTTTTTCCTCAAGCTCTCCCACAAACTCGATAATGCTCAAAGGGGCACCGTCACCCCTTCTGTTTCCAACCTTCAATACCCTGGTATACCCGCCATTACGCTTGGCGAAGCGGTCAGCCAGATCAACAAAGAGCTTGTCCATAAGCTCTTTTCTTTCCGCCCTGTCGTCCGGATTGCCGGCATCGATTCCAGGAAGATTCAGATATTTCAACGCCTGTCTGCGATAATGCAAACCTTTGGCCGCCAGATTCTTATCTCCGTCGCCATCGCCAATCCCCCGAACTTTTCTGGCCAGGGTTATCATTCTCTCCACATACTTGCGAAGCTCCTTGGCTTTGGAATTGGTAGTCTGAATTCGATCATGAATCAACAGGCTTGTAGTCATATTTTTGAACATCGCGTTACGATGAGACGATGTTCTACCCAATTTTCTTCCACTTTTCTGATGTCGCATCAGTCGCCCCTACTTTGCCCACCATCTAAATTGAGGTTGCGGCAGAGTTCTAATATCCTTGTTTCAACTATTAATCGACAGCCCCTTAATGAGGCTATTCGAGTTCTTCCGATTCATCTTCAGGCTCGGGAGGTTTCCAGGAATCAAGCTTTATCCCCAGTGAAAGACCCATTTCAGCCAGCACTTCCTTAATTTCGTTAAGGCTCTTTCTTCCAAAGTTCTTTGTTTTGAGCATCTCCGCTTCAGTCTTTGTAACCAGTTCACCAATGAACCTGATGTTGGCGTTCTTTAGGCAGTTCGCGCTCCTGACTGAAAGCTCCAGCTCTTCCACTGACCGATAGAGGTTCTCGTTAAAGTCCTCCCTGGCTTCAGTGGGCTCAATGTATTCCTCTTCGTCCTCTTCCTCAAAGTTGATAAAGACGTTCATCTGCTCTTTGAGTATTTTCGCTGAGATGCCAAGAGCGTCCTGAGGAATAATACTTCCGTCCGTCCATATCTCCATTACAAGACGGTCAAAGTCGGTGCGTTGCCCGACCCGGGCATTGGTAACCTGATAATTTACTTTAATTACCGGAGTGAAAAGAGAGTCTAAATAAATAGTGCCAATGGGAACATCCTCTTGATCATGAAGTTCAGAAGGATGATATCCCTTGCCGGTCTGGGAAACGCATTCCATTTCCAACATGGCGTCTTTTGAGAGGGTGGCAATATGAAGGTCCTTGTTCAGAACTTCCACATTAGGACCGACTTCAATCTCGCCGGCTGTGACTTCTCTTTCGCCTTCGGCTCTTATCCACAAAGTTTCAGGCTCGATGTCATGCATCTTCAGGCGGACCTGCTTTAAGTTAAGCAGGATGTCGGTAACGTCTTCCTTTACCCCCGGTATAGTGGAAAACTCATGGGAAACCCCTTCAATTCTCGCTGAGACAATAGCCGCTCCCTGTAATGATGAAAGGAGAATTCTTCTCAACGCGTTGCCCAAAGTTAATCCATACCCTCTTTCGAGAGGTTCGGCAAAAAACCGCCCATAGGTTTCCGATAACGTCTCTGTCTCCGCTTCCAGAGTGCCTGGCCGGATTAAATCACGCCAAACTTTGTACATTCCCACTCCTTTCGAAGGGTTGTTTATTACTTGGAATACAACTCAACAATAAGCTGTTCGTTTATTGTCCCGCCAATCTCTTCTCTTGTAGGGAATGACTTAAAAACACCTTTAAACTTATCCTTGTCCACTTCAACCCATCCAGGCAGACCTCTGCGGACAACTGTCTCCAAGGATTCGGCTATGGCAGTGATTTTCCTGCTTTTTTCCCTGATCTCGATTTCGTCTCCAGGCTTTACAAGAAAGCTGGGGATATTTACTTTCGCGCCGTTTACCTTGATGTGGGAATGGCGAACAAGTTGTCTGCCCTGGGGACGACTCCCGGAGAAACCCATTCTGAAAACCACATTATCAAGCCTTCTTTCGAGCAAAAGCAGTAGGTTTTCACCGGTAACGCCTTTTTTCTTGTCAGCGTTCTTAAAGTATATCCGAAACTGTTTTTCCAGCAGCCCGTAAAACCTTCTCGCTTTCTGTTTTTCCCTAAGCTGAATACCGTAATCGGTGTTCTTCTTTCTTCTGGACAATCCATGTTGCCCCGGAGGATAGTTTCTGCGCTCAATAGCGCATTTGTCGGTGAAACAGCGATCGGCTTTTAAAAAAAGCTTCTCTCCCTCTCGACGGCAAAGCCTACATACCGAACCTTTATATCGTGCCAAGGGTTGGCCTCCTTAAAGTTATCCGTGTTAAACCCGGCGCCTTTTTGGCGGACGACACCCATTGTGAGGAATAGGTGTAGCGTCTTTAATCAATGTGATTTTAAATCCGGAAGCCATCAGGGACCTCAATGCCGCTTCACGGCCGGCTCCAGGACCTTTTACGTAAACCATTACTTGCTGCATACCATGTTCCATGGCTTTTTTCGCCGCGGCATCCGCTGCCAGTTGCGCGGCAAAAGGAGTGCTCTTCCGGCTTCCCTTAAATCCCTGAGAACCTGCCGATTCCCATGAGATCACGTTGCCTGAATTGTCGGTAATGGTAATTTGAGTATTATTGAAAGTCGATTTTATGTGAGCAATCCCTGACGGGATGTTCTTCTTGACCTTCTTCCTCTGTTTTACTCTCTTTGGCTTGGCCATTTAAACTTACTCCTAAAGGCAAAACCTCACATTATGTGAGTTCCCGTCTATTTCTTTCGTCCAAGAATCCGCCTTGGACCTTTGCGTGTACGGGCATTTGTATGGGTTCTCTGGCCATGGCACGGCATATTTCTGCGGTGCCTGAGCCCACGATAAGAACCTAAGTCCATATATCTTTTGATATTCATGGAAATTTCCTTGCGCAGATCACCTTCAACTTTATGTTTTGTGTCGATAATCCTGCGAATATCCGCGACCTGGCTTTCAGTCAGGTCGGTGGAGCGTATGCCCACCTCGACTCGGGCTTCATTCAATATTTTGATTGCCGAGGTCCGTCCTATACCATAAATATAGGTCAGGGCGATCTCTATCCTTTTGTTTCTCGGCAAATCAACTCCGGCTATTCGTGCCAATGCCTTCTCCTCCTAGATATGTATCACCAGCTTCAGGTTCAGCCCTGACGCTGTTTGTGCCTTGGGTTTTCGCAAATCACGCAGACAACGCCCTTGCGTTTGACTATTTTACATTTGGCGCAACGTTTTTTTACCGACGCTGAGACTTTCATCTTTCTCCTCCATCACTCTTTTTCCCGAGCGAGGATGTTTCCTGGTTATTTTGCCCTATATGTTATGCGCCCTCTGGAAAGATCATAGGGCGAAAGCTCCACGGTAACTTTGTCACCAGGAAGAATTTTAATATAGTGCATTCTCATCTTTCCGGAGATATGGGCAAGTATCTTATGCCCATTGTCCAACTCAACGCGAAACATGGCGTTGGGCAAGGGTTCTACAACCACTCCTTCAACTTCAATTGCTTCCTCTTTTGCCATGTTTTACACTTCCGATCTTCTTAAACTCAATATTTTCGGGCCATCTTTTGTAATGGCCACGCTATGTTCAAAGTGAGCCGATAAGGAATTATCAGCAGTCACCGCGGTCCATCCATCATCCTTTACCCGAATTTTCCATGTGCCGGCGTTTACCATGGGCTCAAGAGCTATTACCATTCCCGCCTTCAGCCTTACGCCCTGCCCGGGCTCTCCAAAGTTGGGAATCTGGGGCGGCTCGTGCATCTCTCTTCCAATGCCGTGTCCCACAAAATCTCTGACAACCGAAAAGCCGCCATCCTCCGCAACGGTTTGAATCCCGTGTGAAATGTCAAATAATCTGTTTCCCACTCTTGCCTTTTCAATTCCGGCAAAGAGGGATTTTCGGGTAACGTCCAAAAGCAAGGCGGCATTGTCGGAAATTTTTCCAACAGGATAAGTTACAGCCGAATCGCCGACGTATCCGTCAAATATTGCTCCAAAATCGATGCTGATAATGTCTCCCCGGGCAAGCACTCTTTTTTCCGAGGGGATTCCGTGAACCACCTCTTGATTTATGCTCGCGCAGATTGACGCGGGGTAGGGCACAGGGCCGGGATAGTTTAAAAACGCCGGAACCGCGCCCCTTTCTCTACACATCAACTCAGCAATTTTATCCAATGTCAAAGTATCAACGCCGGGTTTTATCTCCTCGGCCAGTCTGCTTAGAACCTCAGCTACAATTTGATTGGCCCGATAGAGTTTCTCAATCTGGGCTGAGTTTTTAAGCTTTATCATCTTTTTTTCGCTTACTCAAGAACCTCTACGATTCTCCTTGTAACATCATCCAGGGAACCGACGCCGTCCACGCCTCTAAGGGAACTCTCTTTCTTGTAGTAATCAATCAAGGGCGCGGTCTGGGCTCTATATTGTTCCAGCCTGTTGCGAATAGCCTCCTCCTGGTCATCAGGACGCTGGTACAGCTCCCCTTTTCCGCATTTATCACAGACTCCCTCTTGTGCCGGAGGGCTGAACTTCTCGTGGAACATGGCGCCGCAATTTTTGCAACTCCACCGGCCCAAAAGCCTTTCCAGAAGGTTTTCATCAGGAACATCGATAGAGACGACATGGTTGATCCCGGCGCCTATTTCGGCCAGCATGCCCGCAAGAGCATCGGCCTGGGCCACTGTTCTTGGAAAACCATCAAGGATATATCCACTCCGGCAATCATTCTCTTTGGTCCTGTCGGAAATGATTCCCACAACAACTTCATCAGGAACCAGATCTCCACTGTTCATATATTTTTGAGCCAGAAGACCCACCTCTGTTTTATTCTTTACCGCCGCCCGAAGCATGTCCCCTGTTGACAACTGGGGAAGATTGAATTTTTCCACCAACCGCTGAGCTTGGGTTCCTTTACCGGCCCCCGGAGGTCCCAACATAATAAGTTTCATCCCAACTCTCCTTAATAATAGGGCTTTTATCTTCTGCCTTTAAACTTGGCGCCTTTACCCAAAAAACCGTCATAATGACGCATGGACATATGGCTTTCGATCTGGTTTATAAAATCAAGACCAACGCCAACAACAATTAGAAGGGCGGTGCCTCCAAAATAAAAGGGCACTCCAAATCTGGAGATAAGAATTGACGGCAGTACGCAGACCGCCGAAACATATAGAGCGCCGCCAAAGGTAATTCTTGTTAAAACCCTGTCAATATAATCTGCGGTTCTTTTTCCCGGGCGAAAGCCTGGAATATATGCGCCGGATTTTTTTAAATTCTCAGCCACGTCAACAGGGTTGAATGTAACCGCCGTATAGAAGTAGCAGAAAAAGATAATTAAAAGAACATAAATTGACTCATAAACAAAATTACCCGGAGACATTTTTTCGGCCACAGCCGCGAGCCAGGAATGTTGCTCCGCATCCACAAACTGTATGATGGTGCTTGGGAACACGAGAATGGAACTGGCGAAAATCGGTGGAATAACACCGGCTGTATTGATTTTAAGGGGCAGGTGAGTTGAGGCGCCGCCGTATACTCTTCTGCCCACAACCCGCTTGGCGTGCTGAATGGGTATTCTACGCTGGGCCCGTTCCACAAAGATGATAAACCCGATAACCGCCACCATAACCGCGACAATGGGGAGAAGGGTGAAAAGGTCCATGGCCTGTCCGCCGGTGTCTCCACCCTGCAATCCCTGAATGATCTGGCGAATGGCGATGGGCAGCCTGGCCACGATGCCGCCGAAGATTATAAGGCTGATTCCGTTTCCAATGCCGAACTCGCTGATCTGTTCTCCGAGCCACATAATAAATGACGTGCCCGCCGTTAGAGTCATGGCTATAAGAAGCATAAAGCCGATTAGCTCGCCCCCCTGGAATCTGGGCACCACCTCTTCGTTGCCCAGCATTCCGTTCTGAAGGGCGTAAGCGATCATAAAGCCCTGGAAAAAGGCCAGGACAACTGTTCCGTAACGAGTATATTGAGTGATCTTTTTACGCCCGGATTCTCCCTCTTTTGAGAGTCTTTCCAGGTATGGCCAGACCACGGTCAAAAGCTGCAGGATAATCGAGGCGGAAATATATGGCATAATTCCCAAAGCGAATATAGAACCTTGAGAAAGAGCCCCCCCTGAGAACATGGAATAAAGGCCGAAAATGGAGCCTTCGAGCTTCTCAGACATCTGCCTTGCCAGCTCGGCGCCGTTAATTCCCGGCAGAGGCACAGTACACCCAATCCTGTAAACAGCCAGGAACATGAAGGTATACATCACCCTTCGTTTTAATTCGGGAATCTTAAATATGTTTAAAAAGGCGGATAACAAATTAATCTACCCCTTATATTTGCTCAACAGTTCCGCCGGCGGCAGTGATTTTTTCAGATGCCGCTTTTGAGAATTTGTTGGCTTTAACAGTAATAGCCTTGGAAATTTCACCATCTGAAAGAACTTTTACCCGCTTTTTGAGGTTGCGAATCAAGCCATTTTCCAACATCTTTTGGGCGTCCACAACATCCCCAGCCTCAAAAATATCAAGGTCCTTGATTTTCACCAGGGTAAACTCTTTTTTAAAAATATTGGTAAAACCCCGCTTGGGCAGCCTGCGTTGCAAGGGCATCTGCCCACCTTCAAAACCGGGACGAATCGAGGCGCCGGAACGAGATTTCTGCCCTTTATGACCCCTTCCACAGGTTTTTCCATTTCCCGAGCCATGCCCTCTTCCAACCCTGTTTCTTGTTTTGGACTGGCCCGCCGGTGATTTGATATTTGACAGGTCCATCAGGAAACCTCCTCTACCGAAACCAGATGGATGACCTTTTTAATCATCCCACGAATCATCGGCGTATCTCTATGTTCAACAGTGCGTCGAATTTTTCCCAAACCCAGAGTTCTCAAAATCACTCTGTGCTTTTTGGGGCGGCCAACGCCGCTTTGCACCTGGGTTACTTTCAAGCTTTTCGCCATGACTTGCTCCTTCTCTTTAGTCCCTACCGCCCCTAATCTCTAGCCAGGCGCTTACGATAACGTTCAGGGACTTGCAAATCCTTTAGCCCTTGAATTGTCGCTTTAACAATGTTGTGGGGGTTTCGGCTGCCCAGGGATTTTGTGAGAATATTGCTGATTCCCACCGATTCCATAACAGCCCGCACCGCGCCGCCGGCAATAATTCCAGTACCTTCCGACGCCGGTTTGAGCATAACCGAGCCGGCGCCGAATATTCCGAGTATCTGATGAGGTATGGTGTCGCCTTCAACCAGAGGAACCGAAAAGATGTTCTTTTTAGCCTTTTCAACGCCTTTTCGAATAGCCTCGGGAACTTCCCGGGCTTTTCCCAGAGCGATTCCGACTCTACCTTTGCCATCCCCAACCACAACAAGAGCCGAGAAGTGAAAACGGCGTCCGCCTTTTACCACTTTTGCCACCCTGTTGATATGAATTACCTTGTCGATAAATTCAGGCTGGGTATCAAATTCCCGGTCCGAATAATTCTGATACGCCACATTATCCTCCTAAAATTTCAGGCCGGCTTCGCGAGCCGCCTCGGCAAGAGCTCTGACCCTACCGTGATAGAGGAAACCGTTTCGGTCAAAGATGACCTGCTTGTAGTCCTTGTCCATCAGGCGTTTTGCGATCATAGCGCCGACAACTTTCGCTTTAGGGATTTTTCCCTTATCCTTTGGCAAATTGAATCCCTGGTCCAATGAAGAAGCGGCAGCCACAGTTAAGCCGGCATCGTCATCGATAGCCTGAACATAAATGTGCCTTGCGCTGCGGAACACACACAATCTTGGGCGTTCCTTGCTCCCGCGGATTTTTTTGCGGACCCTTTTCTGCCGTATAATGCGACGTGTCAGTTTCTCGTTCTTGTATGACACTGCCGTGCTCCTTTAACTATGCTTTCACAAAATGATTAAGCGCTTGTCTTTCCAACTTTCCGCTTGATCTGTTCTTCGGCATACTTGATACCTTTACCTTTGTACGGCTCCGGCGGACGAATAGCCCTGATTTCCGAGGCCGCTTGACCAACCTTCTGCTTGTCAATGGAGGTAAGGGTAATTTTATTGTTTTTGTCAATCCGGGCGCTTACGCCGGCAGGCAACTTGTACTGATATGGATTGGTAAACCCAACCGTTAGCAGAATTTTGTCCCCTTGCACCACGGCTTTAAAACCAACGCCCACTACTTCAAGCTCTCTGGTATACCCTTTTGAAACACCAATGGCCATGTTGTTGATCAAAGACCTGGTCAGCCCGTGAAATGATCTTGAAAAACGATCATCCCCGTCTCTTTTTACCAGGACCTTGTTGTCATCAAGGGCAACCGACAAACCTTTACGCCAGGTGTGAGATAATTCGCCTTTAGGTCCTTTGAGCGTAACGGTGTTTCCACTGACAGCGGCCTTGACGCCTTTTTCAAGCACAACCGGTTGTTTTCCAATACGGCTCATGGTTCGCTCTCCTCTATCACCAGACTTCGCACAGAATTTCGCCTCCCACCTTCTCTTTGCGGGCCTGCTGGTCAGTCATGACGCCGCTGGAGGTGGAGATGATCGCTATGCCCAGCCCATTAAGCACCTTTGGAATGCCGTTGGCTCCGCAATATCGTCGAAGTCCAGGACGGCTGATTCGTTTGATGCCTTGAATCATGGGATCGCCGTTTCTGTCATATCTAAGATAGACTTTCAGCGTTCCCTGTTTGTTGTCATTGATGACACGAAAATTCTTTACGTAACCGGTGTCCCGTAGAATCTTTGCCAGAGTTACCTTCAGTTTTGATGAAGGGATTTCCGTCAGATCATGCCGGGCTTTGCACGCATTGCGGACTCGCGTCAACATATCCGCGATGGGGTCTGTCATTACCATCGATCAGCTCTCCTTGGCTTTTACCAGCTCGATTTGGTTACACCCGGCAGGTCGCCCTGCAAAGCAAGTTTACGCAAGCAGATTCTGCACATATCAAACCTGCGATAATAGCCCCTGGGCCTGCCGCATAACGGACAACGATTACGATACCGAGTCCGAAACTTCGCGGATTTTCCGATTTTGTTCATCATTGCTTTAGTCGACACCGAATCATCCCTCCTGGGAACGAAATTTTCAGCCAGTTTAAATTATTTCCGAAAAGGCATGCCCATAAGCTTTAAAAGCTGTAAGCCTTCCTCATCGGTCTTGGCTGTAGTGACCAATGTTATATTCATCCCCTGAATTCTATCCACTTTGTCGTAGACAATTTCAGGAAAAATAATCTGTTCTTTAATGCCCAGACTGTAATTTCCCCGCCCGTCAAAAGCCTTTGGAGAAACGCCGCGAAAATCACGGACTCTTGGCAGGGCGATGCTTATCAGGCGATCAAGAAATTCATACATTTTATCCCGGCGCAAAGTTACCTTGGCCCCAATGCTCATTCCCTGTCTCAGTTTAAAGGCGGCTACGGATTTTGACGCTTTTGTTATAATTGGTTGCTGCCCTGTAATGGTTCGGATTTCCTGAACAGCCTTATCCAGAATTTTCACATTTTGAATGGCTTCTCCAAGACCCATGTTGACAATAACCTTGGTTACCTTAGGAACCTCCATGGGGCTTTTATACCCAAACTTACTCATAAGATCAGGAGCGATTTTCTCGCTGTAAAACTTTTTTAACCTTGTCATTGGCGCCTTCCTAAGCTCTACGAATATAGCAGAGCGCTATCTGTCCAATATTTCCTCACAGTGTTTGCAGATCCTCACCTTGGTGTTGTCTTCCAAACATTTATGAGCGATACGTGTCGGTTTTTCACATTTGGGGCAAACCACCATAACGTTTGACGCGTTGACCTTGCCCTCTTTTTCAACAATGCCCCCCTGCCTGTTTGCCTTGTCAGGGCGGGTATGCCGTTTGATAAAGTTCATGCGCTCGACTATTACCCTGTTCTGCTCAGGAAAAACCCGGAGGACCTTACCCCTTTTGGAGGTGTCGTCAAGCTTTCCTTTTTCCTTTCCGGAAATGATCTGTACTATATCTCCGGTTTTAACGTGCATTTTGTATAGACCTTTTCCGGCCATAACTAAAACCCCTTCTAAAGGACTTCCGGCGCCAGCGATACAATCTTCATAAAGCGCTTGCCGCGAAGCTCTCTTGCCACCGGTCCGAATATGCGGGTGCCGATGGGTTCATCCTGTTTGTCGACCAGAACGGCGGAATTGTCGTCAAAACGAATATAAGTGCCGTCAGGCCTGCCGATTTCCTTTGCGGTGCGAACAATTATCGCCCTGAGGATATCACCTTTTTTTACCTTCCCGTTGGGGATAGCTTCCTTTACGGTCACCACAACCACGTCTCCGACAGAGGCGTATTTGCGTTTTGAACCACCAAGGACTTTGATGCACATTACCTTTTTGGCTCCCGAATTATCCGCAATGGAAAGCATGGTTTGCATCTGGATCATGATGCACCTACCTTTATACTACAGCTTGGAACGTTCAATTATTGATTGGACCCGCCACCTTTTGTCTTTAGATAAAGGGCGGCTTTCCACTATCGACACCTTGTCGCCCGCGCGGCACTGGTTGCCCACATCATGAGCTTTGTAACGAGTCGATTTATGAACGAATTTCTTGTAAAGTTTATGCTTGTAAAATCGTGTAACGCTGACAACAACGGTTTTATCCATCTTGTCGCTGGTCACAACGCCCTGAAGCACTCTTCTATTTCCTCGTGTGTCATTCTGGGTCATCTTCTAGTCCCTCGCGTCCTCTTCCTGGAGTTTATGCTCAGCCAAAATTGTTTTAACCCTGGCAATATCCCGCTTTACCTGGGTCAGCCGAGCAGTGTTTTCAAGCTGTCCGGTAAAAAACTGAAACCGTAGATTGAAAAACTCTTCTTTTAAATCCAGCTCTTTCTGAATCATCTCTTGTTCTGAAAGATTGCGCACTTCCTCGGCTCTCATCAGATTGCCTCCCTCTTTACAAAACTGGTCTTGATGGGGAGTTTATGCATGGCAAGGCGCAATGCTTCCCTGGCCAGGCTTTCAGGAACACCTTCCATCTCATAAAGGATTCTTCCAGGCTTAACCACCGCTACCCAATACTCGGGCGAGCCTTTACCTTTGCCCATGCGAACTTCCGCGGGTTTCTTGGTTTGAGGCTTGTCAGGGAAAATGCGAATCCATATACGACCGCCACGCTTTACTTTTCTTGTCATGGCGATACGAGCGGCTTCTATCTGGCGCGACGTGATTCGTCCACATTCGGCCGCCATGATTCCGTACTCTCCGAAATCAATGTTGTTGCCGCGATAGGCTTCGCCTCTCATTCTTCCTTTTTGCACCTTGCGGTGTTTTACCTTTTTAGGCATTAACATGGCGTTTTTCTCCTAGTTGGTGGGTACTTCGCCGTGATAAATCCAGACTTTAATTCCAATGGCGCCGTAAGTGGTCCGAGCCTGGTGGTATCCATATTCAATATCCGCTCTGAGTGTATGGAGAGGGACCCGCCCTTCTCTATACCATTCCCTGCGGGCCATTTCCGCTCCGCCCAGTCTGCCTGAACATGAGATTCTAATGCCCTTGGCCCCCAGCTTCATGGCGTTCTGAACAGCCTTTTTCATGGCTCTTCTAAAAGCTATGCGCCTGATAAGCTGGTTGCCCACATTCTCGGCAATCAGTTGGGCGTTAACGTCCGCGCGGCGGACTTCCTGAATCTTTATATAGATGTCTCTGTCGATCATCTGCTGAATCTCTTTTTTCAGCACTTCCACTTCAGAGCCCTTCTTCCCGATAATAATTCCGGGACGGGCGGTGTGGATAATAAGAGAGACCTTGTTGGCGGTCCTCTCTATATCAACAGCGGCAATGCTGGCGTGAAGAAGTTTCTTCTTGATATAGTCGCGAACTTTAATATCCTCATGAAGAAACGCCCTGTAGTCCGCCTTGTCGGCAAACCATTTGGAGTTCCAGTCCTTGATGATTCCCAATCTAAATCCGATGGGGTGTGTTTTCTGTCCCACAACAAACTCCCTTACTTTTCGTCCAGAACGAAGGTTACGTGGCTCATCCGTTTGCGGATTCTATTGGCTCTGCCCATGGCGCGAAAACGGATTCTGCGCAGAGTTGGACCGCCGTCAACAATGATGTTCTTGATAAACAGCCTGTCAACGTCCACCTCTTCTGACTGCTGGGCGTTGGCCACCGCGGAATTCAATACCTTAAGCATTGCCGGCGCGCAACCCCTGTTGCTGTATTTGAGAACTCCAATAGCCTCCTCAACTTCCTTGCCTTTTACTAAAGCGGCTACATACCGCCCTTTAAATGGCGAGAACCTGAGAAATTTTGCTGTTGCTTTGACTTCCATCAATCAACCTCACAGGCAACCCAACGGTTGCTGTTACTTCTTCCCTTTACGATCCCCGGCATGGCCGTGGAAAATCCGTGTAGGGGAAAACTCTCCAAGTTTGTGCCCAACCATGTTCTCAGAGACAAAAACAGGGATGAACTTTCTTCCATTGTGAACCGCGAAGGTAAGCCCAACAAACTCTGGGAGAATAGTTGAACGCCTGGACCAGGTTTTAATAACCTGCCTGGACCCGGTCTCTGTAGCGGAGTCTACCTTTTTCATCAGATGATCGTCCACAAAGGGACCTTTTTTTACAGAGCGGGGCATCTATTTCCTCCTCCGTCTCACGATGAACTTGTTGCTGCCTTTGTTCTTTTTTCTGGTCTTCTTTCCCTTTGTCGGAACACCCCATGGGGTAACCGGGTGGCGACCGCCGCTTGTACGACCTTCACCACCGCCGTGGGGGTGATCAACCGGGTTCATGGCCACGCCGCGAACTGTGGGTCGAATACCCATCCAGCGTTTTCTACCGGCTTTACCGATTTTTATATTGGAATGATCCGTGTTGCCAACCTGCCCTACTGTGGCCCAGCATTCCCTTAGAACTTTTCTAAGCTCATTAGAAGGCAGTTTAAGAAGAACATAACGCCCTTCGTGGGCCATAACCTGGGCGTAATTTCCCGCGGACCTGGCAAGCTGAGCGCCTTTACCGGGTTTCATTTCAACGGCGTGGACCCATGTGCCGTCAGGCACATTCTCCAAAGAAAGGGCGTTGCCGGGCTTGATGTCGGCATGCTCCTCGGAGATGACCATATCGCCGACCTTTATTTGGTTTGGAGCCAGGATATACCGCTTTTCGCCATCAGCGTACTTGAGAAGGCAGATTCTGGCGTTGCGATTTGGATCGTATTCAACGGAATCCACCGTTGCCGGAATGGCTTTTTTGTCCCGTAAAAAGTCGATAAGACGGTATCTGCGCTTGTGGCCGCCGCCCTGGTGGCGAACGGTAATTCTGCCATTATTGTTCCTGCCGGCCTTTTTACGAAGAGGCTCCAGAAGGGATTTCTCCGGAAATGAGCGGGTAATCTCCTCAAAAGTAAGACCGGTCATCCCTCTGCGTCCGGGACTTGTTGGTTTATATCGTTTGATTCCCATAATTACCTTCCCTTACTGGGATTCGTTACATACCCTCGAAGAAGTCAATGGAGTCGCCCGAGGCAAGCTTGACAATGGCTTTTTTCCACCTCGGGGTTTTTCCCCAATGCCGTCCCTGCCTTTTTACTTTGCCGGGCATCACCATGGTTTGCACCTGGACCACCCGAACATCGAACAACTCCTCAATGGCCTGGCGGATCATTACCTTGTTGGCGTCAATAGCTACTTCGAAGACAAGATGATTAAAGTCCTCTTTAGCAAGGTTGGCCTTTTCAGTAATCACCGGCCGTTTAATAATCTGATAGGCGTCGCTCATTTCGAAAACCTTTTCTCGATTTTAGGAATGGCTCCCTTTGTAACCGCGAGCTTGCGGTATTTAAGGATGTCATAAACATTGAGCCCTTCAGTCCGAATTACTTTTACGTTATTGATGTTGCGGCTGGACAACTCAACGTTGAGATCCTCTTGTTCGATAACAAAAAGAACGTTGTTCATATCCAAGGCTCTGAGCATGGCCGCGAAATCCCTGGTCTTGATTTTGTCCATCTTCAATTCATCAAGGATAATAAGGTCTCCCTTGGCGGTCTTGTCCGAAATTGCCGAAGCCAAAGCCTGAGCTCGAACTTTTTTTGGAACCTTCATGGAAAAATCTCTCGGCCTGGGTCCGAATATGGCGCCGCCGCCTACTCGAAGTCCGCTGCGTCTGCTTCCCATACGGGCGCGGCCTGTTCCTTTTTGACGGAACATTTTCGCGTTTGTATAGTTAACTTCACTGCGATCCTTTGAACTGGCCGAGCCTCTTCTGCGCTTTGCCATCTGGGCTCGCACAACCTGCCACAGCAGATGATCTTTTACCGGCGCCCCGAAAGGAGATTCGGGAAGCTCCACTGTATCGACCTTCTTGTTTTGAATGTTCAATACATCGTAACTAGGCATCTTCCAACTCCCCAGGTTACGCTTTTACGCTTGTTTTAATGGAAACGATATTGTTTTTACCACCAGGCACCGCGCCTTCGATAAAGATCAGGTTTTTTTCAACATCCACTTCCTGGACGCGCACCTTCTGAATAGTCACTGTCGCGTTACCCATGTGACCGGGCATTTTTTTGCCTGGAATAATCCTTGAAGGAGTCGCGCTGGTTCCCATGGATCCCGGCGGACGCTTGTTTTTCGAGCCATGAGTCATGGGA
Organism: uncultured bacterium; assembly: GCA_964430795.1. GTDB lineage: Bacteria > Lernaellota > Lernaellaia > JACKCT01 > CAYSHR01 > CAYSHR01. Next base: position 793 of record CAYSHR010000013.1, on the reverse strand, counting down.
CCACGACCAAAATTGTATCTTTTGATAGTGCCCGCGAAACCCTTGCCTTTGGATGTGCCGGTCACATCGACAACATCGCCGGCCTTGAATACGTCGGCCTTGATTTCCTGCCCAGGTTCATAAGAGCTGTCATCCTCAACCGGAATCTCAGCAACGGTCCTAAAACCGTCTTTTTGTCCGGCCTTGGCGAAATGCCCTTTCTGAGCCTTGTTCACCTTCTTTTTATCAATGCTTTCAAAGCCAATCTGAACCGCCGAATAGCTGTCCTTTTCAGGAGTTTTCACCTGAAGAACAACATTTGGTCCGGCTTCAATGACAGTTACAGGCACACGCCTGCCGTCCTCTTCGAAAAGCTGGGTCATTCCAAGTTTTTTGCCATAGATAGCGGCCATTTTTGCCACCTTCTCCTAAATGAGCTAAATAAGCTTAATGTCTACGTCAACGCCCGGGGAAAGCTCTAGTTTTCCCATGGCGTCCATGGTCTGTTGCGATGTATCCACGATTTCAATCAGTCGCTTGTGGGTTCTAATCTCAAACTGCTCACGGCTTTTCTTGTCAATGTGAGGAGATCGAAGCACACAAAATTTCTCTATCTTTGTCGGTAAAGGAATGGGGCCGCTAACATGGGCTCCCGTTCTTTTTGCCGATTCGGCAATGTCCTTGGCCGACTTGTCCAAAAGCTTGTAATCATAAGCCTTAAGCCGTATGCGGATACGCTGGTTTTCCATGGTAATTACCTATTCCAAAATTTTCGTTACAACGCCGGCGCCTACAGTCCTGCCCCCTTCGCGGA
>CAYSHR010000012.1:0-17768 GCA_964430795.1 uncultured bacterium | reverse complement strand
AGCCTCTTCTTCTCTTTCATCCCTTCCCTTTTTCCGGAACAGCTATTACTTAGATTCCAAGATTATTCGCGTTATCTTTAAAATCATGATCCATTATCAGTGTTCGCCCTGCTTCTTTAACAAGCAAATCACAATGGGCGTCATTCATTACCTTAAGAGTCAGATTGCCCACCACCGGCGTATCAAACCGAAAGTCCTGGGAAGGGCGCGCGACTTTTACCACACATTTTTTCCCTGTAACAAGTTCGCCCGCTCTGGCAATACAATTATCCGAATGTTCAGCTCCCTCGACAGCCACCACAAGACCATCTTTTAAAACAACTGTCTGGCCGATATCAAACCCGGCAATCGCTCTTGCTATCTCAAGACCAAGATCAATGTCGCTCTGCCTGGATTGGTCCACTTGCGGTCCGGCAATATAACCTGGGGGCGCGACATTTTTTTTAAAAGCTACAAGCTGGGAAACCGGCTCAAACCCCATCTCCTCCAATTCATCCAGCACCAGTTTGCCAATATCCATATCGCCGCGCCCCGGAAGTTTAGCCATCACCGAAGCGGTGGTTTCATCCATCTGGGAAAAATCAAGGTTGTGCAAACCCTTGTCGAATTTCCCCACAAGAAGCACACCGTCACAACCGTTTTCCTTCATGGCAAAAATAATGGCGCCGATCTTCAACATAGAGATGGAAAGGGCGACGTCGGCGCCTTCAGGAAAGGTCGCGTCGGTTTCGGTAATGGCGATAAAAACCACTTTGTGCCCCGCGTCCCTGGCGGCAATAGCGGCTCTTTGAGGAGTTGGACCTGACCCGGCTATAATTGCTAAAGTTTGTCCACCCATATTCCTTAATCCACTTCTCCTCTATCGCGCAACTGCTTTAAAACCTCAACAGCTATTCTTAAGCTTTGAAGGTCCTTTTCAGGAGTCACGTTTGGAAGGTCTTTCTTGATGGCGCAATTATGGAAATGCTGCAATTCAAGTTTCAATGGATTGCCTCTGTGAACAAAGAGCCTTTCAATAACCGATTCCTGTCGGTACCTCAAATCGCGATTGGTTATGTAAGAACTTGAAGAGGATTGCCTATGGATCATGATCTCCTGGAGTGAATAATCGAGATAAATGTACATATCCTTCTGGCTGACCGCTAAAGTTCGTATTTTATTTTCAGATACTCTGCTGGCGGTAAAGTTCGCCACGGTTCCCGATTCAAACAGAAGTTGGGCAGTCACAAAGTCCTCTTTGTCAGAAACAACTTTCCGCCCCATGGCCTGTATCTCCGTTACCGGGGATTCCACCGCGTTTTGCACAATATCTATGTCATGGATCAGAAGGTCCATAACCACCCCGGCATCGGAAATCCTTCCTGTAAAAGGGCCGATTCTTCTGCATTCAATCAAGTAAGGGTTATCAAGGATATTCTTGATTTCCTGAACGGCGCCATTGAATCTTTCAACATGCCCCACATGCAACGCCACATTGTTGGCTTCGGCGATTTTGAACATCTCCTGGGCTTCCTCGATAGTCGGCGCGATGGGTTTTTCCACAAGAACATGAACGCCGGCCTCGAGAAAATCCTTGGCTACTTCAAAGTGCATGGATGTGGGAACCGCGATTGAGACTATATCCACTTTTCCAAACAGTTCACTGTAGTTTTCAAAAGCGGCGTATCCAAAGGGTTCGACAAGGCTTCTGGCTTTATCAAAATCCGGGTCCGCCACTCCAACCAGATCGATGTTATGAATTTCCGTGTATGCGCCCACATGATATCTGCCCATGTGTCCAACACCCACCACGCCGGCACGGGCATTGACCGATGCCATAGCAAACTCCTTTAAATTCCATTACATTTATGTGCGACATTTTTTCTGAGTTGAAATTATATACTTAAAGATGCCCCTGATAAAATAGATATCAGTATATCATCAACCGCAAATGCCGCGATCCGAGCCTTCGATAAATTCGATCATATGGGAAACTACAGGATTTTCCGGTAGTTCTTTTATTTGAAGAAGAGCATTGTCAGTTGAGAGTCCTGATCTGAAAAGGATTTTGAACATCTTTTTCACAAGGCTTCTCTGATCTTCGGGCATTTTGTTTCTCTGGTTCCCAATGGTATTTAATTGTATTTGGCTGGGCGGAAAACCATTGTCAATGACGTAGGGAACTACATCCTGCCCTACTTTGGAGCCGGCTCCAATCATGGCCATAGTTCCCACTCTGGTAAATTGGTGAAGTCCGGCATAAGCCCCAAGCAAGGCTCTGTCCTCTATTTCGCAATGGCCGGCCACGCCGGAATAGCTTGTAAAAACGCAGCTACTTCCCACTCGGCAGTCGTGTCCGATATGGGAATATCCCATAATGTAATTTTTTTCGCCGATAATGGTTTTACCTGAAATACTGGTTCCCCGATGAATGGTGACATACTCGCCAATATAATTTTCGTGGCCAATCTTAAGCCAGGTTTCCTCTCCCTTATACGAAATATGTTGAGGCGATCCCCCTAATATGGCGCCTTCAAGAATCCTGTTTCCGTTGCCAATCCTGGTCCATGTTTTTATATGGCTTCGGGCGCCTATCTCATTGTTATCCCCAATGATGGTTCCTGATTCAATAATCGCGAAGGGACCTACACTGACGTTGGCGCCAATTTGAGCGTCCGGGTCAATAATCGCTGTTTTATGAATCACGGTCAATTTTGCCTCATGGTTTTTTTTTCATATGTCGAAGCTCAGCCTCAAGAGCCGCTACTTTCTTTTCAAGCCGCCTCAATTTCCTAAGAGATTTCGGCAACTGCTCTGTGGCTACAAGAGAACGTTTCCAATCAATATGGTTTCTGGCTGGAATTCCACCCACCTTTTCGCCGGACTTAATATCGTTAGCAACCGCGGCCATGGCTCCGATTATTGCCCCTTTTCCCACCTTCAAATGCCCCGCGCATGCCGATCTGGCCGCGAAAGTGACGTTCTTTTCAATCTCTGTGGAGCCTGCTAACCCAACTTGAGAAACCATCATCCCATTTTCGCCAATGACGCAATTGTGGGCGACCTGAACCAGATTATCGATTTTCGTGCCTTTACCGATTGTTGTCCTTCCGAATGTCGCCCTGTCTATACATGAACAGGCGCCCACTTCCACGTTATTTTCAATCTTGACAATCCCGAGTTGGGGTATTTTCTGATGGACGCCATTTGGGTCAGGGTAATATCCAAACCCATCGGCACCGATGGAAGCGCAATTATTAAGGATTACTCGGTTGCCAAGTACGCACCTTTCCCCAACCACTGAGTTTGGGAAGAGTACGCAATGGTTGCCGATCAAGGCTTTTGACCCTATATAAACCCCTGGATAGATAACGGTTCCCTTACCCACCTGGGCTAAAGGGCCGATAAAAGCAAAGGGCATAACTGTGGCTTTAAAAGAGACCTTTGCGGAAGAATCCACAAATGCCAGGTCGGAAATTCCAGACTCAAATGGCTCTTTATCAATAAATGAATTGGCTGTTTGGAAAGCGGCTATTTTGGGATCCGGGACGATAATTTGAATATGGGGAAATCCGTCCCGCTTTTCTGAGAGGAAAATCGCGCCTATCCTATTTTCTTCAGCTCTGAGAATGAATTTTTCTTCAGTAGCGAAAGTGATTTCATCCTCCCGGCAATCCATCACAGAGGCAACTCCGGAAATCATTTTTTCAGGATCGCCAACCAGTTGGCCACCTGTGATATTCGCGATTTCCTCAGCTCTTTTCATACTCACCTCGGATAGCTGCTACTTGGAGGCGTTGAGCTTGGCGATTACTTTATCAGTAAGATCGATGGAGGAATCACCATAGAGAATAATGGAGCTTTGAGTGATAATATCCTCGAATTTCATTATCACCAGGGCGAAACTGTTGTTTTTGGCAACCGCCGCGACCACATCCTCAATATCTGAAACCAGCTCTCTAATAAGCTTGACCCTCATCTTTTCAAACTTGACTTCATTTGTTTGAACAAACTTCTGATATTCCATCAGCAGACCCTGGAATTCCTGAACCTTGGCTTCGTAAACTTCCTTTGCCATGACATCCTGCTTGGTCTTGAGGTCCTCCTTCATCTTGCGAAGCTTGAGTTCCTTCTCCTGTATCTGGATTTCGATCTGCTCTTTTGAAGCAGCTAGTTTCTCCCGAACCTTCGCGCCCTTTTCGGTAAGCTCAAGAACTTTGCCGAAATCGACGAATCCCACTTTTCCTTCAGCAAAGGATAAGGCGGGGGCTGCCATAGTTACAGTCAGAGCCAGAGTTAAAATTATTATTGCTGTTTTTCTCATTATTCTCCCCTTGTTAGAAGAAGGTCCCGATTCCAAACTCGAAGACCTGTTTTTGTTCATCTTCACGCTGATATAGTGGGTAGCCCCATTCAAACCGCAATGGACCCATGGGGCTTAACCATCGAAGGCCAAATCCCCATGATTGTCTTAACTGATCAAACTCAATATTCTCGTTCTCATTAAAGGCGTTGCCAATATCGTAAAAAATTACTCCCTTGATTTTCAGGCTCTTGACGATTGGTATAAGAAGCTCAACATTTCCCTGAGCAAATTTATTACCGCCAATAACACTGTCAACCTCGGTCAGCCTGGATGCCGGATCATCAGGATCCCTGGGTATAATAGACTCTTCCTGAGGTCCCAGGGAGCGGGAAAAAAATCCTCTGACTGAGTTGAGCCCACCCAGGAAATATCGCTCTGAGATATGCAACTGCCCCGGATCCAGGTTGTCGGCATAGCCCGCTTCACCATTTACCATAAGAGAGATGCCCCAGTAAATGGGGAAATAGTGACGCGCGAGGCCGGTGTACTTGATAAAATTGAGATCACCGCCCAAATTTTCAGTGGCATATTCAACAGTGCCGCTAACCTTTGTTCCTTTTGAAGGATCAAAGAAATCATTCAATGTATTTCTCGACAAAGTGAAATATCCTGATGTAGTGATCCTCAGCCCTTCCTGCAATGTTAAGAACAGGGCAACCTGATTCGCCACATTCTTAATCTCAACATGCTGATATGTATAACCGACATGAGCCTCAATATCCCAATACAAAGGACGGCCCAGGCCACCGGAAACAGACCTGTCCACCCTGTCGAAGGTAAAGAAATCCCGCTCGGAATTGATAAGGCTTAAGGAGCCGATATATTTTGTATCAAGAATATAAGGCTGACGTAAATTCAAGTTGATATTCTTCCGGTATTTACCGACCTCAGCCTGTAAGCTTATCCTTGTTCCATATCCAAAGAGGTTGTTGTGGCCGACTTGGGCTGTTCCCACAAAGTTCTCAAGACTGGAAAAACCCACGCCGACAATAAACTGACCCTGCATCTTCTCCTTTACCTCGATGGAAAGGATCACCGACTCTTCATCACTGCCTTTTTCCGTGGTTATCTTTACTTCGTCGAAATACCCGATGCGCATGAGCCTGGCTTTGCTTTTCCGGATGCCTGGTCCGGAATAGAGGTCGCCTTCTTTAATATATAGTTCCCGCCTGACAACTTTATCTCTGGTTCTGGTGTTGCCAAGAAGATTAATCTGTTCAAAATATGCCAGCTTTCCTTTGTTGACTGTAAAGATGATGTCTATGGTTCTTTTCTTTGGATCGGTGGGGGTTTTTGTATTTACCTGGGCAAAGGCGTATCCGATATCCGTATATTTATTACGAAGCCCTTCGATGGATATCTCGAAATCTCTCCTGGAAAAGTGATTCCCGGTTTCAAGTTTAATGTATTCCATCAGCGCGTCTTTTTCAAAAAGCAGATCACCCTCCAACTCAATTTTGCCCACATAATATTGTGGACCTTCATTGATGGTAGTGGTGACAAACATCCATTTTTTATCAGCGGACATGGAAATTACAGGTGGCCAGATCTCAACCTCAACATAACCATGATCAAGGTAATACATCCTTAAAAGCTGCATATCGTTAAGGAACATATCCTTGCGATAGATTCCCTTGGAACTCATAAATGAGTACCATTTCCCCTCTTTGGACAACATGGATTTTTTAAGTTCATCGTCTGAAAAGGCTCTGTTGCCAATAAAATTAATCCGCTTGATGTAGATTTTTTTGAATTCCGTTATACGGATAATGACGTTAACCCGGTTGTTGGTCAGCTCTTGGATCTTATGGTCGATATCCACCATAAAAAAGCCCTCAGCCTCGTACATCTGGCGAATCTTATTGATATTCTCCTTGATCTTGGCAATATTGAGAATCGAATTGGGTTTTAAGTCGGTGTTTTCCTTAATCTTGTCATTAGAAATGTCATCATTGCCCTCAAACATAAATTCCTTTACTGAGGGTTTTTCAATAACGATATAGGTAATTATTTTTCCTTTGGCCGTATCCTCAACCTCAACCTTAACATCATAAAAGTAGCCTGTGGAATAGATTGCTTTGATATCCTCATTGATGTCTGAAAGAGAATACCTGTTCCCCACATATGTAACGAGCTTGGCAAGGATGGCGTCATCCTCAATTCTTCGCGTACCCTCTATAAGAATCCTGGCCACCGTGTCCGGCCCCTCGGCGTTGGAGAGGCCGATTAAAAAGAGAAAAGAGAGCACAATTAATAGAATACATATTAATCCGGTACGAAAAAATATCACCAAATCACCTCGGTAAACACCCGCAGCTTATTTTTGCGGGCATGATTATTTCTCTAAATTTCGAGCCAGGCCTTTTTCAAGCTTATAAACCCTGGGCAGCTTGACCGCGAGATTCTCATTATGAGTAACTATAATAAAAGTGATGCCTTTTTCAAGGTTAAGTCTCAAAAATTCCTCCTGGAGCCTTTCAGCGGTGTCCACATCAAGATTACCAGTAGGCTCATCCGCGAGAACCACTTTCGGATTCATAACAAGAGCCCTGGCCACGGCAACCCTTTGTTGCTCGCCGCCGGATAGCTCACCGGGCCTGTGGGACGCTCTGTGATCCACTCCTAATGTACTCATGGCCCAAAGAGCCATCTCCCTGGCCTGTTTTCTTGGAATGTTGCCCAAAAGTCCCGGCATCATTACGTTTTCCACCGCGGAAAATTCGGGTATCAGATGATGAAACTGAAAAATGAATCCCAGTTTGTGATTTCTGAACCGGGCCAACTCCCGGTCATTCGCCTTTGCGAATATCTCTCGCCCTTCAAATAACACCTTGCCGTCAGTAGGTCTCTCAAGAGCGCCAAGCAAATAAAGCAATGTTGTTTTGCCAACTCCGGATTGACCCACAATACCAATCATTTCCCCGGCATTTACAGAAAGATTTATACCCCTAAGCACTTCCACCGGCTCATCGGTTTCAAAGTAGCTTTTTTTAAGTTCTCTGGTTTCAATAAGGGGCAATTTCAAACCCTTCTATTATTCATATCTAAGGACCTTAACAGGATCGAGTTTCGCGGCTATTTTTGCCGGAATAATCGTCGCGATAAGGGAGAATCCAAATGCCGCGACAGCTATCAGGGAGAAGTCAAACAACTTGAACTTCATGGGCAACTGCTCAAACATATAGACTTGGGGATCGAGCTTTACAAGGCCAAACTTTAACTGAAGCAGGCAAAGCCCGATGCCAAGGCAGAAGCCTAAAAAAGCGCCTATCAAAGCAATAATCAAGCCGGGCATAATAAACATTCTGGTTATTCTGGCAGAGTCGGCGCCCATGGTTTTTAAAATGGCGATGGACTTCTGTTTATCCATAACCATCATGTAAATTGTCGAAAAGATATTAAAAGCCGCCACCATGGTGATAAGGGACACAATGATGAACATAACAACCTTTTCAAGTTTCATGGCTGAGAAAAGATTTCGATTCAGTTCCATCCAGGAGATGCTTTTGTAGGGCCAGCCAAGACCGGCTACGATCTCCTTGCCCGTTTCTCTGGCTTTCCAAAGATCAGTCAACCGGCACTCAACACCGGATACGCCATCTTCAGGGAAATTGAAGAACACCTGAGCCTGTCTTAGGGAAATAAAAGCGAATTGGGCGTCAAAGGTGTATAACCCGGTGGAAAAAATGCCGGAAACCACAAATCTTCTCATTTTTGGAACAACACCCATGGGGGTTTGCTCGCCAAGGGGTGATATGACCCTTACTTCACTGCCTATTACAACGTGCAACTGGGAAGCCAGTTCCTCTCCAAGGAGAATTCCCGGATACTCCATGGGCGTTTCTGTGTCATTGTTTGTCGCTGAATATGGTGACGGATGAATTGAATCCATGGAGTCGATGCTTCCAATTTTCATATTATCGCCAAGGGACGTAACCTCGCCAACCTGGTCTGAAATTACGCCTCGGACAACTGCCCCCGAGACGCCGGATTCACTGGCGAGCATGACCTCGCCCAGAATGAAAGGTGAAACCGCTTCCACCTGGCTGTGAGAAGCCACTTTTTCAATTAACTGGTCCTTATCCTTTATATAGGGCTGAAACGAATTTATAATCAGGTGGGAAAACGCTTCCAGGTGCTTGGACTGAACCACTTCCTGAAAACCCGTCAGCACTGAGATCACGATAATTAGAGCCGCGACCCCAACAGCCACGCCGGCAATGGTGATCATAGTTATAGCGCTTATTAGTAGTTGCCCCCTTTTGGGTTTGAGAAATCTCAAACCAACAAAGGTTTCAATGTTCATTGCTTGTTTATACCTTACAACTCGCAAAAGCGAATCAGTTGGAAAATCAATTTACCGACTGAAAAAAATACACTTTACCATTAAAGGGTTCATTTCCCTAAAAAAGGCAAAGAAACATGTTTTCTATTTGGACTCTTTTCGCAAAAGCGGAAAAAGTATTACGTCTCTGATACTTGGACTATCGGTAAAAAGCATTACCAGGCGATCTATGCCTATTCCCTGCCCTGCTGTGGGAGGAAGGCCATATTCCAGAGCCCGGATGTAATCATGATCATATTCATGAGCTTCATCATCGCCGGCCTTTTTGGCCCGCACCTGCATGGCGAAACGATCTTTCTGATCTTCAGGATCATTAAGCTCGTTAAAAGCGTTGGCTATTTCCCTGCCTGTTATAAATAACTCAAAACGATCAACGCTTTCAGGGTCGTCGTCATTTCTTCTGGCAAGCGGGCTTACCTCAGTTGGATAATCATAGATAAATGTGGGCTGCACAAGCAAAGGCTCCACCACCTTGTCAAAAATCAAAGTCAATAGCCTACCATAGCCCCATGAGTCCTCAAAGGGCAGCTCTGCCCTGTCACAATAAGCTCTCAAAGCTTCTACATTCTTTACATCATTTTCTGTAAGCTCAGTATTTTGGATTACAGAATCAGCAAGGCGGATTCTTGCCCATGGGCGGGAAAAAGAGATGGTTTGACCCTGATAGATAACCTCTTCCTTGCCAAATATAGACTTGGAAATAAAGCAGAAAAGCTCTTCAGTAAGGTCCATAAGGTCAGTGAATCGGGCATATGCCTGGTAAAATTCAACCATGGTGAATTCAGGGTTATGCTGGACGCTGATGCCCTCGTTTCTGAAATTCCGGTTTATCTCGAAAACCCTGTCAAATCCAGCAACTACCAATCGTTTTAAATATAACTCAGGCGCCACTCGAAGAAAAAGCTCCATGTCAAGAGCATTGTGGTGGGTAACAAAGGGGCGAGCCGCCGCTCCACCTGCCAAGGGCTGCATCATGGGCGTCTCAACTTCCAGAAAATCCCGTTCCGCGAAAAACACTCTTATCAACCTTATGATTTCAGATCGGGTTTTGAATCTATCCATGACCTCGGGATTAATCATAAGATCAAGATATCTCTGGCGATATCGGCTCTCCACATCAGTAAAGCCATGAAATTTCTCCGGAAGGGGCCTCACGTTTTTTGTCAGCAGCTTGATTTTGTCAATCATCAGGGAAAGCTCCCCGGTTCTGGTCTTTATCAAGACTCCCCCAGCGGAAACCACATCACCCGTATCAATCATTTTACTAATAAATTTAAATGTTTCCTTGCCGATGACCTTTTTGCTGACAGCTATCTGAATCTGCCCTGAAACATCAAAAAGATGGAAGAAAATAATTGCCCCGAAGTTTCTTATTCCACCTTTAATCCTGCCCGCTACCGAAAAGCGCGACTTGCTTTCTTCAAGGTCCTCGGCAGATTTGTCATCATGGACACGAAGCTCGAATATCCGGTTATATACATCACCGTCTGAAGCAGGATAAGGATTGATCCCATCTTCTCGTAACTGCTCAATTTTCCGGTACTGCTGTTTGATTAACTGATTGTCGTCATCCATTAAAAACTTCCTTGAATGTGCTCAAAAATCGGCCAAGTGTAACCAAAGGGCGTTCCTACGTCAAGACAATGGAGAGACAATCACTATTTATTATTTCGTATTACACCGATTCGTGAATAGCTTCTACGAGCCGAGTTGCCATTTCGGATCATTACTCCATGTTCATTGCTCACTGCTCATTGGTCATTGCCGTCAGTGGCACACCGGGCGGTTCGCGAACCGCCCTTACAAGCAATCCAGAACCCCTTGACCCTTAACCCTCTGCCAACGATTCATTGCCGCCGTTCAGGTTCTAATCTGTCCGTTTCCTTGAACAATAAATTTGCTGGTGGTTAGTTCACGCAAACCCATAGGACCAAAGGCATGAAGCTTTGTGGTGCTGATTCCGATCTCCGCTCCAAGGCCAAGTTCTCCGCCATCGTTGAACCTGGTGGAGGCATTTACCAGAACGCAGGATGAGTTGATCTCCCGTAGAAACCGCTGGGCTGTAGCATGATTCTCTGTGATTATTGCTTCTGAATGATCAGAACCATATCGGTTTATATGCAAAACTGCCTGGTCGTAATTCTCCACAACCCGCACCGCCAGAACCAGGTCCAGATATTCGGCCTCCCAATCCACCTCGGTGGCTTTTTTCATATCCGGCAGGATGGCTCGCGATTTTTCGCAGCCTCGCACTTGGCAGCCTTTTTCCATCAACTGTTTTGCGACAACCGGCAAAAATCTCTCTGCCGCGTCTTTATGGACCAGGAGTGTTTCCAGCGCGTTGCAGACTCCGGGACGTTGAACCTTGGCGTTTTCCACAATGGGCAAAGCCTTTTCAAGGTTCGCCTCTTTGTCCACATAAACATGGCAAACGCCCTTGTAGTGAAGAATGATTGGGACCGTGGCGTTCCGGTCCACAAAACGAATCAGTCCTTCGCCGCCTCTGGGGATAACCAGGTCCACCAGCCCCCTTGACCTTAGCAATTGCAGCACCAGTTCCCGGTCTGTCTCCTTGATGACCTGGACAGCAGCAGGCGGCAGATCCGACTCCTTCAATGCCTGCTGAATAATCCTGCCAAGAATGATGTTGCTATTTTTCGCCTCTTTGCCCCCTCGCAAAATCACCCCATTGCCGCTCTTTAAGCACAGGGCGGCGGCATCGACCACAACATTTGGCCTCGACTCAAAAACAATGCCGATAACCCCCAATGGAATCCGCATGCGTGCGACCAGAAGGCCGTTTGGCCGTGTCTGCTCGTCAAATATTTCGCCAACAGGATCAGGCAGAGAGATGACGTGCCTCACCGACTCGGCCATTCCCTCGATTCGTTGGTCGTCCAAGGTCAACCGGTCGATCAAAGCCGAAGACAACCCCGCTTCCTGCCCTTTTTTCACATCCATTTGATTGGCTGTCTGGATATCTTTTTTTTGCTTAATGATGGCTTTGCCTAATACAGCAAGGGCGTTCTGCTTCTGGTCGGTTGTTTTTAAGGCCAGTTTAATCGCCGCCTGCCTGGCTGCCTGAAGCATGTTATCAAGATCGTTTTTCAAGGTCATTGCAATAGCCCTTTATGAGGAAAACAAGACAATATCGTTTTGGTGAACCACTTTAGCACCAAAGGTAAAACCGAGAACCAATTCGATATCACTGCCGTGGCAGCCGAGAATTTTTTCAAGGTCTTCAGACGAATACCTAACGATTCCCCGTCCGATCTCCTTGCCATCCGGAGCCATGAGGGAAACAACCCCACCCCGCAAAAAATCGCCGTCGATTCGGTCGATGCCCTTTGGAAGAAGGCTTTTGTGACCAAGGGCAACAGCCTTGGCCGCGCCGGCATCAATGAGAAGAACACCTTCTGTCATGGCGGCGTTGGCCAGCCATCGATCACGGCTCAACATCTTTTTGCTCTTTGGTTTAATATAGGTGCCTACCTTTTCACCTAGAAGAGCTTTATCCAGAACAGACCCATTCCCCCGAATAATCATGGATGGAATTCCATATTCACAGCAAAGGCCGGCCGCCTCCAATTTTGTCTGCATACCCCCCTGTCCCATGACGCCCTGCTGATCCTCCACCTGGTCGATAAACTCGTGAACATCATGATCAATCTGTTCAACCAGATTACCGGCTTTATAAAGACCATCCACATCGGTCATAAGAACAAGAAGGTCCCCGTCGATTAAACCAGCGGTCAAAGAAGAAAGCTCATCGTTGTCGCCGAACTTGATCTCATCCACTGAAACCGAATCATTTTCGTTGATGATGGGAATTATGTTCATCTCCATCAGACGAAGCAAAGTTTCCCGGGCGTTTAAGTAACGGCGCCGGTCCATTAGACCGTCACGAGTCAGAAGAACCTGCCCGGCTTGAAAAGAGAGAGCTGAAAAGAGGGTTTGATAGAGGGTCATCAGTTCGGTCTGCCCTACTGACGCGCAAGCCTGCTTGTCTGTGATTTGGGTTGGGCGGTCGGAAAAGCCCAGCCGTTTCGCGCCAAGGGCAATAGCCCCCGAAGAGACCAGCACCACCATGGTTCCCTTGCCATAAAGCCTGACAATAGTCGTAGCCAATTTCCCTAGAAAACCAAGGCGAACCATCCCATCCGGCTTGACAATGGAACTACTGCCGACCTTGACTACAATTCGGTTAAGCAACGCTGGATCAAACCGGCTCATCGGCTCCCTTTCCTTTAGCTTGTGACAATATTGAGGTCATATCCGCATTTCGAGCAACGGCCATCCCGGCTTACCGCTAATACTTCTATTTCATAACCCCTTCTCTGAATGTTCATGGTTTTACAATTCGGGCAAGAAGTATGTTGCCCCTTTTGCGCCATAATGTTTCCGAAATATACAAACTCCAATTTCTCCCTGGCGATTCGGTATACCTTTGCGAAAGTGTCGGGAGATGTTGGCGGGGCGTCAAATTTATAGTTTGGGAAATATCGTGAGAAATGTACCGGGATCGCGGGGTTAATAGATGAAATGAATTCAACAAGCTCCCCTATTTGCTCCTCTGAATCGTTCTGGTCGGTAACCAGAAGATTTGTGATTTCAACATGAGTGTATTTTGACGCCTCCAGAATGTTTCTAAGTACAGGTTCAATGGTGGAATCGGTAAGCTCCTTATAGAATCTTGAATCCCCTTTAAGATCGATATTCATCCCGTCAATATAAGGCAGCAGTTTGTCAAAAGGCTCGGGGTTCAGCACGCCGTTTGTGACCAGGATGTTTTTCAATCCTTTTTGGTGAGCAAGCCCGGCGCAATCCAGAACAAATTCATACCAGATCAACGGCTCGTTATAGGTATAGGCGATGCCGCCGGCATTTCCTTGTCCGGCCCATTCCATAACATCCTCGCAAGTCGCGTCCTGGACCGGGCTTTTACCCCTTGAAAGCTGCCAATTCTGGCAATACCGGCATCCAAGATTGCACCCAATGGTTCCCATGGAAAAGATTTTCGTTCCCGGCAAAAAATGATAAAGGGGCTTTTTCTCAATGGGGTCCACGTTGGAAGCCGCGGCTTTTCCATATAGGGCGCTGATAAGCTTGCCGTCACGGTTTTCCCTGGACAGACAATACCCTTTTCCACCAGGGTTGATTTCGCACCCTCTGGGGCAAAGGTCGCACCGGCATTTTTTATCATCCAACTTTGTATAAAAAAGCGCTTCCACAGACGATCCGCCTTTCTACCATCTGGTTCCAAAACTTGTATACTTATTCGTAGCCTCAACCCACTTGACTTCAACCTCTTTTACTTTCGCCAGAGGAGGACCTTCCCGGCACCACTTGATGAGCTTTTCAATCTCTTCCCTCTCCCCTTCAACATGAACACCCACTGTTCCATCTGCCATATTCTTCACCCAGCCTGAAAGACCAACCAATTCACCGGCTTTTTCAGAAGTGGACGCCCGATACCAAACGCCCTGTACTCTGCCGGATATCCTCAATTTCGCCGCCGTTTTCATCAGCTATCCTCCTCCAGCATGCTAATGAATTTATCTTCATCAATAACCTGAATCCCAAGGCTTTCGGCTTTTTTCAATTTTGACCCGGCCTTTTCACCGGCCACAACAAAATCCGTTTTCCTGGAAACCGCGGACGCGACCTTGCCTCCCACCCTTTCTATGGCTTCCTTCGCCATTTGGCGAGTGTACCTTGTCATTTTTCCGGTAAGGACAAAGGTTTTTCCCATGTATTTGCCCTTCTCCATTTTTTTTGCGGGTTTTGGGGATATGCCATAAGTAAGAAGTCGTGTTACAACTTCCATGTTCTTTTCATCCTTAAAAAAACTCTTTATGGATTGAGCGACTACAGGGCCGATATCCTCTATCTCCTCAAGCTCGGCAAGAGCCGCCGCCTCAAGTTTCTCAAGATTTTCAAAATTCCGAGCAAGGGTTTTCGCGGTTGCCTGGCCAACAAACCGTATGCCAAGGGCATAGATAAATCGATCAAAGGATATCTCCTTGCTCATTTCAATGGATTCAAGCATATTCTTCGCGCTTTTCTCTCCCATTCTCTCAAGACTCAACCACTGGTGAAAATCGAGGTCATATAAATCAGCCGCGGACTTCACCATCTCACTTTCCACAAGTTGGCGCACTATTTTGTCTCCCAGGCCATCGATATCCGCGCCGCCTTTTGACGCGAAATGCTTTATCTGCTCAACCATCTGAGCTGGACATCCGATCCCCACGCAACGAAAGGCCACCTCGCCATTGGGTCTTATAACATTCGATCCACAAGCAGGGCAGAGATGATTTACAGCCTCAAGAATTTCAAAGGGTCTGGAATCCTCCGGCCTGGATTCAGCAATTACACTGACAACTTCAGGAATAACATCTCCTGCCCGCTGAATTATCACTTCGTCACCGATTCTAACATCAAGGCGGTCAATTTCATCCTGGTTGTGGAGAGTGGCCTTTGACACAGTGACTCCACCAACCAGAACCGGTTTAAGCTTTGCCACCGGAGTAAGAGTTCCAGTCCGCCCTACCTGAATATCGATGTTCAATATTATTGTGTTTGCTTTTTCAGCGGCGAATTTGATGGCGATTGCCCACCTGGGACTACGAGATAATTGACCCAGTTTTTCCTGGAGATTCACAGAGGCGACTTTAATGACCAACCCATCAATATCATATTCAAGGTCAGCCCGTTTTTGGACCATCAATCTAAAAAACTCCACCGCCTCTTCAATATTTTTCACACTTTTCCTGTTATCGTTAACAGGAAAACCCCAGCTTTTTAACGCCTCAAGGAAGTCCTCATGATGGGTAAAGCTTTTCTCTCCAGTGCGGCCATAACCATAGCAGAATATGGACAAGGGTCTTTTTGCCGTCTCTTTTGGATCAAGTTGCCTGAGAGATCCGGCTGCCGCGTTTCTTGGATTGGCAAAAACAGAGAGCCCTTCTTCATCTCTGATTCTATTCAAGGCGAGAAAATCGTCCTTTCTCATAAAGACCTCACCCCTTACATCAAAGATTTCGGGCACACCGGAAGGCAGGCCCATTGGGATGGAGGCGATGGTCCTCAGGTTCCTGGTTATATCCTCGCCGACAGCGCCATCACCCCTTGTTGATCCGGTATAGAATATCCCATCCTTATAAGTAAGCTCAACCGCCAGGCCATCGAGTTTGAGTTCAACCACATATTCCACATCCTCAGGCTCATCAATGCCGAGAAATCGCTTTACCCTCTTGTCAAAATCCAGCAACTCCTCTTCATTCATGGCGTTTGCGAGGCTGAGCATTGGGACGGCGTGATCCACTTTCTCAAACTGAGACGCCGGCTTGAATCCTACTTTCTTTGTAGGACTCAAAGGGGATTTGAATTGGGGGAATGCCTCCTCAAGGTTTATAAGCTCCCGAAACAGCCTGTCATACTCGGCATCAGTTATAACCGGGGAATCCTTTTTGTAATAATGTTCGTTATGACCCTCAATCTCCCTGACAAGAAAATCAATTCTCTCTTTCGCCTTTTTCTCATCCATTAAATTTCCCTTAGGGTTATGAGTTGTAATTCAGGTTAACTATTTTACAGACTTCATGTGGGAGAGAAAGATTATCACCTTCCATAAGTGGCGAGAATACCGTTCAGGTCGCTTATCAACCAGGCTCCGTCTTTATTCACAAGTTCAAAGGTAATCTTCTTTCTTTTCTTCGCCGCCTCACCAATCAGCTTCACCTTGCCCGCGAAGCCTATAACCGAATGTTCCGTAGTAACAGTAGCTCTTTCACCATCGATTTTTTCCTCAATATAGGCGATCTCCTCCAGGTCGAGCAACATCATCGGCGCGGTAAGGAGCTTACCTTTTTTTGGTGTGAGAAATAGAGGTTCCAGGGCGCTTCGCGCGTTGATAAGTTCCCTGTCGGCCTGGTTGCTAACTCCTTCTTCCTTCGATTTTTTTATGGCAGCCTTGAGGGACCTGGTCTTTTCAAAAAATACTTTTATCACCTCTGTTGGCGTTTTCCTGTTATTTTCGCCTTTACAGCATGACAACACCATAAAAACCAACAACAGAGCCAAGACATATATCAGCCATCTTTTCAATTGTTTATCCTCCAGATTATACAATATTAATAATTGGCTTTCCGCAACCAACTTCATTCTATTCCCGGAGCGAGTTGTAATCAAGGAGATTTCCAAGGATTTAATACATGTCGATCTTGACAATATTATCAGCGGGGTTATTCTTTTTAATGGAAGCGCTCTTCAAATTTGGAGGTAATTATAAATGTTGTTCTTTCACTGGTCGTTTTTACTTGTAATACCTGGGTTGATTCTTGGTATTTGGGCTCAAGCAAGAGTTAAAAGAGCATTTAAAAAGTATTCCAGAGTCGGCTCTGTACAGGGGATAACCGCTCGCGGAGCGGCTCGTAGAATCCTGGACTCGGCCGGTCTTAATGATATCGATATAGAGCGAGTCTCCGGAAATCTCAGCGATCATTATGATCCAAGAAGCAAAACTTTGCGTCTTAGCGATCCGGTATATGAATCCACATCCATAGCCGCCATCGGAATCGCCGCTCACGAAGCAGGGCACGCGGTCCAGCACCAAAATAAATACACTCCCTTTTCATTACGCTCAACCCTTGTTCCTGTGGCCAACCTTGGAAGCCAAATGCTCTGGCCCATGCTGATCTTCGGCATGTTCCTCAATATACCCATTGTGGCGCAGATAGGGGTATGGCTCTTTACTTTCGCCGTGCTGTTTCACCTTGTGACCCTGCCTGTGGAGTTTAACGCCAGCAGCAGGGCATTACAACTTATCAGCGACAATGGATTGCTGGTGGAGGAAGAAATCAACGGCGCGAAGAAAGTCCTATCCGCCGCGGCAATGACCTATGTGGCCGCCCTCGCCGTAGCCATCCTTACTTTACTTCAAGCATTTTTCATCAGTCGGGATTAATTGAGTGGGTAGTGCCAGTTATTTAGTCACCGGTAAAAATTGGTTATCGCGTTATATGATGGTTTCATTTAAGATTGAATCTGATTTTCGGCTTACTGGAGACCAACCTC
>CAYSHR010000011.1:0-18045 GCA_964430795.1 uncultured bacterium | reverse complement strand
TGTCCCCCGATCTCAAACCCTGCCACCTTGCTCCCTTGTCACTGAACGATTACGAATGAGGGGCTAAGGTGGCAATATATATCAATTATTATCTTCCAGGAGATTGTGATGGTTATCCTTGTTTTCCCTATTTCAAGAACATTGCGGGTTGCCATATGGTTCCTCAGCGGATATGATTCCGGCTAAATTAACCGGAAGAAAAACATGCCCAAGCCGGCTATTGAGCAGCGACAACTTTTTTTAAAATACCCAGGGCTTAAGGAAAATCTGCCCTGGCTTTTATTGGCCGACCTTCCATCACCTGTCAAGAAGGCGGAGAATCTGGGCAAAAAACTCGGGGTTTCCGATCTCTGGATAAAGAGGGACGACCTTAACTCAAAAATATACAGCGGAAACAAGCCTAGGAAGCTGGAGTTCATTTTTGCCCTTACAAAAAAAATGGGCAAGAGCAGGATCATCACTCTGGGCGGCGCGGGCAGCAATCACGCTGTGGCTACAAGCCTTCATGGCAAAGAGCGGGGAATTAGCCCCATATTGTATCTTTCGGATCAGCCTGTTCTTGCCTATGTGAGAAGAAACCTTCTTGTTAATCAGCATTTGGGTGCCAAAATGATTTACAGCCCCAATGAAGCTGTCTCGGTGATCAAGGTGATTGGTCATTATATCAAGGGCATGTTTGGCGCCGCTCCCAATCCCTACTTTATGTGGTTTGGCGGGTCCAACCCTTACGGCGCGTGCGGGTTTGTGGAAGCCGGTCTTGAGTTGGCGGCCCAGGTCAAAGAAGGGTATCTGCCCGCGCCTAAAAGAATATTCCTTCCCACCGGATCCTGCGGCACCCACGGCGGCCTTCTTGTCGGGCTAAAAGCTGGTGGGCTTGATGTCGAGATTGTGGGAGTCAGGGTTGTGCCAAAGATAGTTACAAACAGGTATGTTGTTGCTTATCACGCAAATAAGGTCGCCGGGTTTCTCAGGGGTCTTGATCCTTCTTTTCCCAAAATAAAAGTAAAACCTTCCCAGGTTCATCTTGTGGATGATTTTTTTGCGGGCGGGTATGGACGCCCTTCTGTGATAGGCAAAGAAGCAATTGCCCTTGCCCAAGAGACAGAAGATATCATTCTCGACCCAACCTACACCTCAAAGGCATTTGCCGGGATGCTTCACTTTATTAAGGATAAGGGCATTGGCGATGATCCAATTCTTTTCTGGCACACCTATAACAGGGTTGATCTTTCCGAATATGAGAAAATGACCCCTGACGAAACCATGCCCAAGGGGCTGAAAAAGTATTTTACAGCGCCACTTTACGATCCGGATTTATGACCTAAACCTCCCCGCCTTTTTCTCTAAGAAAGTTTACCAGTTCCCTATGGCCCCCCTCGGCGGCTTCTTTTAAGGGCGTTGCTCCTTCATTGTCTTTGGCGTTAATATCAGCGCCATTTTCCAGTAGAATCTGTGTAAGGCGGGTTCTGCCGTTGGCCGCGGCTATGTGCAGAGCAGTACTTCCGTCATTGTCAACGGCTTTTATGTCCGCGCTCTTTTTCAGGAGAAAGGATACGGTTTTCATTGAGCCTTCGGCGCAGGAGTAATGAAGGGGCGTCCGCCCTTTATTGCACCTGCTTTCAATTCTCGCGTTTTTCGTAAGAAGAAAGCCGCATGTTACCGGACTATCCATGGAGGCGGCAAAGTGCATGGGTGTCTGGCCGTGCCCATCTCCCACATTAACGTCAGCACCGCCATCAATTAATAGAGAGGCGACTTTCGCCCACATTTTGGGCTTGGTAAA
The DNA here is from genome assembly GCA_964430795.1 of uncultured bacterium. Taxonomy (GTDB): domain Bacteria; phylum Lernaellota; class Lernaellaia; order JACKCT01; family CAYSHR01; genus CAYSHR01. The sequence goes on along the minus strand of CAYSHR010000011.1, from coordinate 16,262 downwards.
AAGAAGCAGATGAAGGGGCGTGGAGCTATCCTTATCTTTCATGTTTGGATCGGCACCTGCTTTTAAAAGAGCCTGGACAGTTTCGGAATAGCCGTTTGCAGCAGCGTAAAAAAGCGGTGTTTTTGTTGAGTCACCTGGAACGTTGGGGTCCGCGCCTTTTGCCAAAAGCAGGGCGACAATCTCAATATTGCCTTTAGCCGCGGCTATTTCCAGGGCGGTTTCACCTTGATTTAGCTGGTTGATGGGTACATCCGAGGTTAATATCTCCTTTATTTTCTCAATATTTCCTTCTCTTACCGCGTCATGAAGTTTGGCCTGTTGGTTAACTATTACCAAGGCCCCTATCACAGCCAGCGCGCATATAACAATCAGAATCAATTTTACATTCATTTTTTTCATACTCTTTAAATTTTCACAAACCAACATTTATTATCTGGGCATATTTATAAACATTTCCAAGGCATATGTGAATAAAAAAATTTACCCGCGGGTTATTTTTACAATCCATCATACACTTCATTATGATAATCTCCCTTCCATGATTAAATTTATCGCTATGACAATTGATGCTGCCAATGGACATGTGGAATATGAGCGTACAGGGTATCCTCCTGTTCTGGGACCTGTGGATTACGCCTTTGCCAAAACAGAAAAAGAGAACTGCCTGGTTATTGGCAAAGGGCTTTTCGCCGGGTCAATTCTTCCAGGGGCCAACAGGCTGATATTTGCCGGAAAGAGTCCATCCTGGGGCGGATTTTATATCTCCACCATGGGAGGCGCCGCACTTATCTTTGACAGACTCGGCGTCTATTTTATAGCCATAAAAGGCAAAGCCAAAACCCTGTCCACCCTTGTTTTGCGTAGAAAAGAAGGGCAGGTGGAGGTTTCTCTGGAACCGGCAGACGCCGGGAAAATCTGGTCGGAAGGCTATAAAGGGAAAAGAGGCGTTTATGCCCTTGCCCAATCGGTTTTTGACAACCACGGGGACAAATTCGCCAAATGCCGAATTCTAGCCACAGGCTATGCCGCTTTGAAAACCAACATGGGCGCCATATACTCAGCGCCCATAAAAAAAGGGGAGATAAGCCCAGTGGATACCTGGGCCGGCCGTGGGGGCTTCGGCACCAAACTGGTTCGGGATCATGGCGTCGCGGCGATTATATTCGGCGGCGATTACGACGAACCGGACAATTGGCGAAACAGGCTTGAGATAGATAATGAGTTTATTCGCCGGTATGACAACTCAATGATCAAGACCGATATTGAGCTTACGAAAAAGTATCGCTTTGATCCCAATGTGGAATCAGGGGGTACCTTTGGCGTCAATTATTCCACGCTGAAAGATAGAACTCTTATGTTCAATTACAGTTCCATCTTCTGGAAAAAAGAGAAGCGCCTGGAATCTTATAACCGGCTGATCAAAAGTCACTATCTCAAGCAGTTCAACGATGAAACCATAGCGAAGAAAAAGTTTAAAAACTGCGGTGAGCCTTGCCCCGCTGTTTGCAAAAAAATGTGGGGAAAATATAAGAAGGACTATGAGCCTTATCAGGCATTGGGACCACTGGTGGGTGTCTTTGATCAGCGGGAGGCTGAAAAACTCAATCACTATTGTGATGAATTGGGATTTGACGCAATTCAGATCGGTGGTATTACCGCATGGGTAATGGAGCTTCTGTGGAAAAAGATTTTAAAGCCCAAACAATTGGGACTAAAGAGCACTCCGGCTTTTTCGCCTTCAGGTTTTGATGTAAAAGAAGACTCAGGGAAAAACGCCGAAATCGCCATGAAGATCATTGACCTGGTTTTATCTGATCGCCCTCTAGGATTGAACACGGGTCCTAGGATCGCCGTGAGAGAATTCAAGAAGGCCTTTGGCAAAGATGTAAAAGATTTCGCGGTTTATGTTCCCTTTGGAAAAACCGGCTCGGTGATACCCAATCAATACTGGGCGCCGGGGCTTTTTGCCCCTATGGCCATTATGGGGAAATATTTTCAGTACTATAAAAGTGATTATCACCCTCCTTTTGATCTTGGTGTAAAATGCGCAAAGCGAATGGTAAAGGAGCTTTATAGCGATAACAACGGCATGTGCAGATTTCACAGAGGGTGGGTGGAGAATATTCTTGATGAGCTTATTGAAAAACATTATGGACGGAAAATTGACCTGGAAGTACACCATTTTAAGCTCGCGGTAAAAATCCACAAAAGCAACAAGCCGGTATTCTGGGAATCGGAACGGGTTCTGGATTTGATATACACCTATCTGATTAATTCCGGTGCTGATAACCTTGATAAAAACCTTGCTTTCTGGATTTCTGAATTTGCCCGGGACAAAGGGAAAGGCGGCAGAAAATATTGGGATGAGATTTTAAAAGGCGTCAATTCGGTTCTTGGAGAATAAGAGAAAAAAGAAGATATTACCTTAGCTCGACCATGGCAAAGGTTCTGGCCGACACAAAAAGAGTAATTTTGCACAAACTCCCGGCGGCACAATTTAACAAAGGCAGTTCGTTTGTAATAGGCGGATAGACATCCACCAAAGTCGGGGTCGTCATGGCAAGGTCATAATCCGCGGGATCGAAAACCAGGGTTGTGGTTTTTAAGGAATCGGTTGGATTGGCCAGGATAAAAGCTTTATCGTCATTTTCCCACTTTTCCCAGGCTTCCACCAGTAAAGCCGGAGCGTAGAAATCTCCTAAGTGCTCGAAGTTGATTCCCATAATGTAGGAATAGAAATCGTAATTATAAGGGACGATTTCCGGCTCTGTCTCAAAGTCTGGTGGAGGCAGCATCCGCCCTGTAGCCAAATAATCAGTGGCCGCTACTACTCGAAGGTAAGCCGCCTTTCTGAGAAACTCGATTTTATCCGGGTCCGCCTCATAAGTCTCCTCATCGTAGAACCATTTCTGATTTCCGTTTTGCCCTGTACTCCAACCTGTCTGAAAGGCGCAGGGCCAGCCCCCCGGACAATCTACATTTAAAGGATCGATTCCAGGTAGAATATCCACAGGGCAGTTAAAATATATAAGCTCCAGGATTCCACCCCAGAGGTATTCACCGGCGGTGATCCAATAAAAAACATCGCCCATTTTATGGGATATCTGGATTTTCCCTCCGGTCCGCATACTGCCATATGGATGGTACACGAAGGCGGCCAGGGGAATGTCCACGGCGTCGCCTTCCATATACCAGCGATGAAATCCGTTAAATGTTGGATTTTCATAGGTGCTGCTGGGGTCCCTGGTTCTTATGGGACCAGGACCGTTTTCTCCCAGGTGATAATAATCATATTGGTCCCAATAGGGCTCTGTGGAGTTTTCAATTCCCATGGAAAATTCTCTTTTGACGCCGGCGCCGATGAGGTCGTCATTCATAGCTCTTACAGATTCCATCATCCACCTGCCATGACCGATCATTTCGCTTTGGTGAGATGGATCAAAGTTTCCATGAGAGACTATGGTTGTGGAGATATCATGATATGTGCCGTCAAGTTTTACGTTGATCCCCTCTTGGGAAAAATCGGTTATGACCCTGTTTCGCCAGGAGTAGAAATCCCGCACCATCTTGTTTACCGGATTGAGGGTTCGGACAAACCCGGACCAGCCGGAAAATCGTAAAAAGAACCCTCCGGGAAAACCGTACATATTGATAAGGGCGTGATCGCTCCATGGCGCGCCCACATCTCCTGTATCTCCCGCCGTGCCGTCCCAGCCGTCCCAATCAGGATAACCGTCATGCAAAAGAAGGTCATAGAAAAATGGATAAACAAAATCCCTCTGCTCTTTTTTCATCACCCTGTAGTTATCCAGAAAAGCGCCCTGAAAGGGCAGCCAATATTTTTCATTCCATCCGGCCTGGAGAAAAGCGTGATCTTCAATGCCCCCTGATTCGCCATTTGGATGAAAATCCCAACCGGTTACAAATAGAACTTTCGCTCCATCGATTCCATCACAAATAAGTTGGTGAAAAGCCTTGTGCCATTCGGTCTGATCCGTAGCCGCGGATAATCCGAAAACCGAGAAAGCGGCGTGTTCAAAAATCGCTCTGTCCTCTTCCTCTCGTTCGGCGATGGGCGCCCTGGCCCAAATCTGTTCCTCTCCCCAATCTCGATATATTAGAGCCGCCTCCTGCCATGTTCCTTTCTCGCTTATGGCAGCCAGTTCAACCGGGTAATCCATGACCATGCCGCCAACCTGGGAAACATCGTTAATATCCCAATTGTAGTGCTCGATACTGATAATCATGGAGGGATTCGGGAAGGCGGGCGTCCCATCCTGGATATTAAAAACTTTCATTGTGTAGTTGGGGTCCGGCGTATACAGCAACATGCCGCCAATACCCTTGGCTTGATAACTGATCATCTGGAGCATCATGGAATGGCCCGATGGATAGGTAAGGGCGTCAAGAATTGTAGGGTCCTCCAGGTATTCGTCCCTAATTCTTTCCTTAGGGTTTTTTATAAGCATGCCCCCTTCGTATGGAATGGCCATGGTGTTCCGGTCGTCTTCATCAGACAGGTTGGCAAATGCGCCAAGAATCGGATATGTGATACTGAATACCCGGTTATCTTCAACCACCTTGACTTTTCCGTGGAACCTGACGGTTGCCTTGTTAACAGGCAGATTTATAATTCCCTCAAATACAGCCAGGGTCTTGGAGTCCGGGGTCCCATCCTCCGAGCAATCCCAGACAATTCTTCTACATTTGTTCTGATCGTTATCACAGCGAAGAATTTTTGGAGGATAAACAGGGAAGCAGAGGTCGGATACAATCTCCCGCTTAGACTTATATTCGGGCTCAATATATTGATTCACTTTGAAAGGAGAGAAATATTGGAACTCATTTGGGCTATTTGCCAGGAATGAAAGGGCGGGAGTTTTGGTAAGATCGTCTATGGAGAGTATATTGCCTGATAATTTGCTTATCTCAACTTTTATAAAACCATTACATATAACATCCAGATTTATTTCCGCGTCAACAGGGAGGATGGGCGATTCATTTGGATAACCATCGTCGTCATCCGTCTCCACCAAAGCAACGACGTTACTTGGGTCATCATCATCGTCGTCATACGAAATGGCGTCATTCATAACCGTTTCAATTTCTGATGCAAGTTCACAGCCGGAAAAAGAGAAGGAAGCAAGCAGAAGAATCACTATAAAAAAGGAGTTCGATAATAAAGATATCTTTTGCATCAATAATGCAAACCTTATGCAAATAATGTTTTTTTAATCTACTTAAACCAAAGTTACATTAACATAGCCTATCAGTAATTTTCATATTGAGGAATAAAAAAGTAAACAGAGGCAGTGATGAGAAGCCGTTTCATCAAATTTGTCCTACACCGGTGATGACAAATTGTTGAATAAAATGATAAGGTAAATACCAATGATAATCTGCTTGGGGGAAAAGAATGAAAAGTTTAATGATGTTTTACGGATTCACGTTGATGTTATCATTGTTTTGCCTGTTGATTTTTTCCGGTTGCGCGTCTGACGATGATGATGACCCTTCTGTTTCTAATGACGATGACGACGCCGGCGATGATGATGACAGCGCTTTGGATGATGATGATTCTGTCATAGACGATGATGACGACGATATTCCTTATGACGATGACACCACACTTGACGACGATGACTCCCAAAATCCTTTGCCTGCCGCGAATCCCAACGCCAAAGCTGATGCCTTTCGCCTTTTTTACAGGGAGCGGGTTGACAGAACCGTCATGGTCCTGAACCGTTTCGCTGTAGCGGGCGACGCTGTTTTTGCCACAACCTTCAACAAGAACTATGTGGCCAAAACCGGCGCCGAATACCAAGTGGTTCCAGGTCCCAATGACAACAACCCCATCGGCATTACAGCCTATACAATCTGGCAACTATATAAGGTAATGGGTGGGCGCAACCTGGAGCTTACCCTCATCAGGCTTTTCGAGGGGCTGAAATTTAACGAACAGGTTTCGGGTCACTCGGGACTGACATGCAGGGAGGCTCTGCCGGGCTGGACAAGGGTGATGGACGGCGTGAATGATACTGTGACAAGAACCCGTTTCGGCGCCCCTTTTACTTCTCCTGTTACATTTGACCCCCTTCTTGAGAAGGAAATTCTGGATACTTTTTATGATGATATAACCGTCACATACAGAGAGAATCCACGGGAATACTATTTTGGGTTCAAGCCCATTAACGAGCTTACTCAATATGCCGTAACTTTTGTTTTTACCCACCTTCATGAAGACCCTGCCTGGATGCACATCAGCAATTGCTGCTCATCATGGATGATTACACCACCGGGATATTTGTGGGAAGGCGCGGCGTGGGGCAACCACAACTCAAGAGACAATTTTACCGATTACGCCATAGGATACCTTGCGGCCTTCGAGGCTGAAAATATGGCCGGACTTCCCGCGGACCTTGCCACAGCCGCGCAAAACGCCGCCGACGCCGCACGGAGAACCGGGGACGCGATTGTTGCGGCGAACATGATTCAGATGACGGTGGATGAGCACCAGGGAGATTACGAAACTCTTATGCCTGGAGGGCATATGCGCCCTGACGGTACAACAGAGTGGCAGGACCTTGGGAGCCTGGCTTCGTGCCAGATGGTATATGTCGCCCAGGCCATCAGTTCCGAGGGTCTTGGCTATCCTGTACCCGAGCTGCCCATGCCCGGCGCTGTTGAAACCTCTGCCGTTGAACTTCTTTTTGATTCCCTTGGGATAAATCTTCCCGGCCCGGCCATCACCTGCACAAGCCTTGACGACGCCATTTTCGGGATGACATTCGGTCAGATCATTGATATGAAAATCATGGGCGCGCCCTGGTATGAGGTAGCCATGGTTTTCGAAACCCTGATACCCGGCCTGTTCAACACCCTTCTTGAAAGCATGATGGACGATTTCAAGGAATTGATTCTTGGCGCTGTGAATCTATGCTATTACGCGGATATGGTTGGTGATGACGAGCTTTTTGACGAGGCTCACCAGTCTCTTTCAAACCTTATCGAGCTTACATACATTATTGCCGACCTTGTTTACGCCAATACCGACAAGGCTGCCGCCAGAAAGGCCATAGACGCGTGGAAGGGTCCGGGCGCCGCCATTGCCGCCAGAAGCAGCGCTGATGAGCTATATTATCTGGCCGCTCTTTACGGCAGAATGTTCGACCTGGATACATCCCTTGAGCACTTTAGCGATTTCGAGTGGGGCAGCCAGAGAATCGCTCACATGGAAAATTATTTGAACATGGGCGACACATCTTATAAGGCGTTGCTTTCAGACGGGGAGATAAAAACCATGATTGACAACAACCTCGCGGGCAAGGATTCCTGGATTGTAGATAGATATAATAATCGCTTCGGCGCGCCTCCTGACAGAACATACCCCATTAGAAGAGACGGCGCGGGCTATGAAGCCATAATAGACGACGGGCAGTGGCATGCTGTTGAAAACGACCGCCATACATGGATAGGCAGCGTGCATATTTTTTACGAAGCGCCTTTATGCTTGAATGATGCCCTTCATACTCTCGATTGCTCATGGGCAATGCTCGGGTGCGCGCCGGCTGATCTTGATGACAGCGGGGAAGCCGGCCCTGATGATCTGGTTTTATTTAATGAGGCCGTAAATACATATGGCTTTGGCGCCCAATGCTCAAATATGAACAGTTGGTGCGATGGCGCGGACATGGACAAAAACGGTATTCTGGAGGCTGAGGACAGGGACTTTATTTACGCGGCTATGGGATGTGTAATATGAAAAAAAATGACAGGGGCGTCCATTTTATTTTAGTGATGCTTTTTTTCTTCTTCGTGCTTTTCGCCTTTTCATGTGGAGATGACGACGATGACTCCAGCAGTGATCCCCCAGGCGATGATGACGATGACGATGACAGCCAGGATGACGACGACACTGTAGATGACGACGACGATGATGACGATGACGACGATGCTGTTGATCCCCTTGATCTTGTAAATCCATTTATCGGTTCGGGTGGTCTTGGTTTTGGCTCGGGCAGTATTTCTCCAGGCCCCCAATGGCCAAACGGCATGGTGCGCCCTGGCCCTGACACCTCCTTTGGCGGGCTCAATCTGCCTTTCCAGCATTTTTGCGGATATTGGTACAAAGACACTCATATCAGGGGTTTCAGCCATACAAGGCTGGTGGGTACTGGCGCGATAGACCAGGGCGCCGTCAGGATAATGCCCATCTTTGGCATTAGTGACGAACTGGTAAAAGAGCGGGGTTACATGTCCAGCTACTCCCATGAGAACCAGGAAGCCTCTACAGGTTATTATAAAGTTCTTCTGGATAGAACAAATATTCTCGCCGAACTTGCGTCAGGGCGGCGGGTAGCCATCTCAAGGTTCACATATCCTGAATCCGGGGATATGCCATATATTGTTGTTGATGTAGGCGCCTCCATTGAAAAAGGCGACGTGGAAGACGCCCAGGTTACCGTCGATCCCGGAGGAAGAAAAATATATGGTTTTGCCGATGTTCACGGAAGTCTTTCAAGTCGTTTTGGTGGGTTGCCAACATATTTTATCATCGACTTTTCACAATCTTTTGCTGATTACGGAACCTTTAATAATGGAGTCATTGATTCCCAGAACACCGAGGAGACAGGGCCAAATGCCGGCGCTTACGTTGGCTTTAACCTGTATTAAAAAAATCGCCGGGTAATGGTCAAAGTCACCATATCCTATATCAACCTCAACAGAGCCTGGGAAAACTATGCCTCCGAGTTATGGGATTTCGATTTTGACGGCGCGGTGGAGAAAAACAGGGAGGCCTGGTCTGACAAACTTGGCCTCATCAACGTAAAAGGCGGAACTTTGGAGCAGCGGAAAATATTCTACACCGCCCTTTATCACGCCTACATGATGCCCACACTGTTTACCGAAGCCGGAAACGTTTATATGGGCTTTGACGATCAGGTTCATCTCGCGAACGGATTTACCTATTATACCGACATGTCCATCTGGGATACTTTCCGCACCCTTCACCCCCTTATGACTCTCATCGACCCGCCAAGGTCCAGGGATTTTGTGAAGTCGCTGATAGCCATGTATGAACAGGGCGGAGACCTGCCCAGATGGCCCATGGGCAAAGGATATACCGGCTGCATGATCGGCACCCACGCCGATTCGGTTATCACTGAGGCATATGTAAAAGGGGTAGGGGAATTTGACGCCCAAACCGCCTATGAGGGCATGTATCTTCACGCCACCGAATCCCGCCCGGAAGCCGGCAGGGACGATGTGGAAAACTATATCAACCTGGGATATGTAACCCTGGATGTTAATGACGAGGCGCCTTCTCATACAGTGGAATACGCCTATGACGATTATTGTATTTCGGTTATGGCTGAAAAACTGGGCTATGCCGATGACGCGACCCTGTTTCTTGAGCGTTCAGGAAACTGGGCGAATAACTTTGACACTGAAACCCTGTTTATCAGAGGGCGCTGGGCTGACGGCGCCTGGTATGATCCCTTTTTCCCATTGTATCCCGAGCAATATGTGGAGGGCAACGCCTGGCAATGGACCTTCTTCGTGCCCCACGATGTCCTTGGTCTGATGTCCATGTTCCCGGATGATCAGAGCTTTATCGACAAGCTCAGCCTGGCTTTTTCAAATACAGCGGAAATGCCCGACACTTTCCTGCCCGACTTCTATTACTGGCACGGAAATGAGCCGGACATTCACGCGGCGTATATGTTCAATGAAGCCGGCCGCCCGGACCTGACGGCAAAGTGGGTGCGGTGGATTATCGAAACAAGATACAAAAACGATCCCGGCGGCCTTGATGGAAACGATGATGGGGGAACCTTAAGCTCTTGGTATGTATTTTCCGCCATGGGATTTTTTCCCCTTAATCCATGCGACGCGCGTTATATGATCGGAAGCCCGTTGTTTGACGAAATCACAATACACCTGCCCGGCGGCGACTTTACGATAATCGCCCAGAATAATTCCGACGCGAATATCTATGTCCAGTCCGCGACCCTGAACGACCAGCCCCTTGATGTTTCCTGGTTTAGTCACCATGAAATCAAAAACGGCGGAACTCTGGTCCTTGATATGGGCGCCGAGCCTTCTGGTTGGGGACAGAAGTGACGAACGACGAATTAATTGTAGGGGCGGTTCGCGAACCGCCCTGCACTGAACCTGAATTGTTATTAACGAATTGCTCGCGAAGAATTGCCCTAATTGGTTGCATTCTAATATTTATTTCCTTTTGAACCAAAATTAAATATCACCGGTCAAAGTAAATAATAGGAGGAGCTTTATGCTGAAAAAAACGGGAAGATCAAAAACAACATTGAAACTGGGCATCCTCCTTATTGCCATATCGTTTCTCTTTCTTACAGGATGCGGCAGAAGGCCCATGGGCGCCGGCGTCAATCCGGCAAAAAGCACCAGGGAAGTCAAGGTCATAAAAGATGTGCCCTATATTTCCGGCGACAACTTTAATCACAACAAACACATATTGGACATTTACATACCCAAGGGTGAAAAAGACTTTCCAGTGATCTTTTTTGTTCACGGTGGCGCCTGGTTTACCGGCGATAAGGCCGATTCATTCTGGCTTGGCATGAGGTTCGCCCAGCATGGCGTCGCACTGGTAAATGTCAATTATCGACTATATCCCGGCGCGAAATATCCAAAGTTTGTCGAGGATGTAGCCGCGGCGTATGCCTGGACCCTGGCCCATATTGATGATTACGGCGCGGACCCGGACGCCGTTTTTATGGCCGGTCATTCAGCGGGAGGGCATCTTGTTTCCCTTTTGGCGACCAATGACAAATTCCTGGACAAGCACGGCATCAACCCCAAGGACGACATCAACGGCGTCATTCCCATCAGCGGTGTTTATAATACAAATCTGAGCAGGGTAAGGGATGTTTTTAATGAGAAACCCGGCAATCTCAACGAATCTTCTCCCATGTTTCACGTGGACAAAAAGGCGCCTCCTTTTTTGATTCTTCACGCTTCTGATGACATGGAAGGGTTGAGCGAGCAGGCGGTGGAAATGTCCCAAATCCTTGAAAAAGCCAGATGCCAGGTGCGAATTCTCCAGGTTCCGGGCCGTAATCACAACTCCATATTGGGCAAAATGGGACTGGATAATGATCCGGCTACAAAAGCTATTTTCAGCTTTATCGAAAGATATCAATAAGGACCACGATTCACTCAACAATCGGCGCGAAGCTGATCTTCTTTGAGATGACCTCAATTCGTTTTTTAGCGATCATTAGCCTTTCGGACTCCTCTTTGTCATCTTTGGCAAGGGCAATATATCTCAAAAGGGCCTCTTTGGCTTCCTTGAGCCTGTCATCTTCTTCCAGGGTTCCGGCAAGAAAGTAAGCGGCCAGGACATTTTTAGGATCATTTTTCAATGCCCTTTTAAAGTACTCCACTGCCATTCCCGTTCTATGCCTTCGCAAATGGAGGTGGGCGAACAAGTAGGTCACGTCGCTATTATCCGGATAGAGTTTTGCCAGATCCCCAAGAAGTTGCTCACCCTCCTTAAACTCCTCTTTTTCAATCAATTCCTTTGCTTTGCTCAATTCATCCACAACGCGAATATTTTTTCTTTTCTTGAGTTTGGTGAGCCTGGCAATACCCTCCCTGGCTTCTCTGGCGAAGATGTTCTTTTTATCCTCGCCCAGGCTATTCGCGAAACCTATGGTTCTTCTATACCAGTAGATGGCTTCATGAAGATTATGGAGATTGTTCTCATATGCCTGGGCTATCAAAAAGGCGATTCTGTCAGGAGCACGGCTCTTTTTCGAATTCACCGCCATTTTCAAATACGTTATCGATTTTGTATAATGGCCATATTTGGCTGTGGTTATTCCCCTTTCCAGATGCTCCTGAGCCTGTAGAACTTCCTGGTCAAGCTCTTGGTGCATAGTGGAGAAATTATGTATTATTCCCGCTGCCGCTCCTCCAAGTACGGCGCCGAGTACTCCAATAGTCAAAGCGGCCGGAAGATGCCCTCCTGTGATTGTCCCTGCCATGGCGAAGAAGAAAGGTCCTCCGAATATGGCGCCGAAAAGAACAGCGCTTATTTCGCCTTTAAGAAATTTGGTGGCAAAGAGAAAAACATAGAGAGTGATGCCGCTGAATATAAAACCGAAAATACAAGCCATGAATCCAGGCACGCCTGGAGTGAAAAAGAGCATCAACCAAACGATAAATCCCACCAATGCCGACGCGACAAAGGGAAAGATGGGGCTGTCAAGACGTCGTTGGAATATTTTCAGCCCTCACCCCCAGCCCCTCTCCCACAAGGAGAGGGGAGCCTATTGTTCGTCATTCGTCACTCGCCCTAATGCCCTGTATACATATACATCAATCTCGGCCTGGCAAGTTCCAGGAGAACTTCCGCGTTTAGATCCCTTAAGGAAAGGCCGCTCATGATGGGTGTTGAAGGGCCTTGTGATTGGGTGTAAACATTTCTATCGGCTTTATCGCTGTCAACATACATAACAACATCCGCGTCTCGGATATTGGCCAGTTGCAATGACTTGGCGATTGCGTCGTCAATATATCCGATGCCGTCAATAAGCCTCAGTTCTTTTGCTTTTTCAGCCACTACGGCTCTGCCCTGCAAATCATCTATGACCCGGGGTTTGACGCCCCTGGCTTTTACAACAATATTTACAAAGCGGGCATACATGATGTCCACCACGCTCTGCATGGCGGCCTTTTCGTCTTCTTCCCATTTATCGAAAGGGTTTCCCATGTCCTTGAGTTTGCCGGATTTTGTAACCCTTGATTCCATGCCGATTTTTTCAAACAGCCCATCAAATCCAAGACCCATGGCGATAACGCCGACAGAACCTGTTACAGTGGTCGGGTGAGCGATTATATAGTCCGCGGCGCAGGAAATATAGTACCCTCCGCTGGCCGCGACTCCCATCTGGATGGCTACAACGGGAATAGCGGTTTGGGACCTGTAGTCCATAATCTCCTGGTAGACCACATCAGAGGCGTTTACTCCGCCGCCAGGGCTGTTTACGCGCAATATGACAGCTTTTATTCCAGGGTCCGAAAGAGCTCGCTCCAGTTTCTGTCTGACCTCAAAGGTCGTTGGCTCCTTGCTGTAAAAAAATGAAGACTGTCCATATTCGGTAATAATGCCATCTATATCAAGAAGCAGTATCCGGTTGTCTGTTCTCGCTCGCGCGGGTGAAACCACCTTTGTAATGAGGGATCCATCGTATGTGGGGAGAAGGGCCAGGTTGTTATGGGAAAAACAACCGGCAACAAACACTACCATCACAAGAATAATTGAGGCTGACAAAAGCAGATATTTCATTTTAAAAACTCCTCTTTTCAAATTACTTTACCTTGAAGTATTATTGGGTGTGTGGCCAAAATATGGATTCAACAAGTTTTTCCTTAATATGCCATGCACCCGAGTATTATATGTGCAACAGTTAAAATGATAAAGATTATTGTGAAATCTGATATGATAATCTTACCAGCCCTTATTTCTCACCAGTTTTCGTAGCGAGGGCGTCGAGATGGTTGAAAATTCAGGGTGCTCGGACTGGATGGCGTCGAAGGCATGCTTGATAGTATGTCAAGACGACAGTAAGGAGAACGCCCTGAAGTTACCGGCAGACCGGAGACCGCGGTAGGACACTGGTGAGAAATAAGGGCTAACGACCATGCCTTGGAGGGCTTAATGGCTGATCTTAACAAAGAGCTCGCGAAAATTCATCTTGAACAAAAGGGGTTTTTAACCTCTGTTGATGTGCAGATTGAAGAGGATGGCTTTGAATCGCCGGGGTTTGATCTTCTTGGAGTGGAGATTAACAATGGCCAGGTGACAAAAGCCGTTATCGGCCTTGTACGAGGGTGGTGGCACGCCGGTTCCTATCTCACCCCCGGGGTAATCAGAGCCCACCTGGAAACGGAAAGAAAGTTTTTATCGGATTATTTTTCCTTTAAGCGAGTCCAATACATAAGGGATAAATTTGGTTTTGGCGCCGCGCCTGTTTATTGCGTTCTCTTTTTTTCCCAGCGCAGCCCAAAGAAAGCTGAGGAATCCGAGCGAATTTTGAACTCAATGGGTGTTGATGTTGTCTACCTTGAAGATATTATTATTGATGTTCTTCCCAAAATCGGCAACGTTGCTTTGGGAGACGGAGTGGCGTCCCAGCTTCTGCCCATGATCCGCTTTTCCAGATTATTCAGGGAATTGAGAAAGGCGGTTAAAATCGCCAAAAGACACGAGGATGATTCTAAAAAGAAGAAGAATGTTCTTGAAAAACCGGACAGGAGAAAAAAACCGATAAAGGAAAAGGACCAACTTGATTTTTTAAACGCCTTTTTAAGGGCAAAGGAATATGATGACAGCGAGGAATAAGAAAAAAAGCCAACAAAAGAAAAAACCCCAACGCCATTTTTTCAGACAACTTCTCTTGCGATTGTTTGCTATTGGGTGTCTTGGCGCCATACTTCTTTTTATTGGAACCTTCTTTTACGGGTGGCGGCCTTTTTCTGAAAAAGGAGGGAGGATTCTAAAGACAAACCCATTGACAACATTGGAAAAGCCCGGTCATGAAAAACTTGGAGAAAAGATCCAGTCCATAATTGATAAGCATATTTCAAATGAAACAGAGGGCAAGGAGAGTCTTGAAAAGGAGCTTGAGAAAGAGATGGGTTTGGATGATGGATTAACGGAAAAAACCCCGACGCCAATCCCGGAACCGACTCCAAAACCGACTCCTGTCCCTGAAAAACCAAAGACCGAATCCGACGCGGAAAAACTCGAGAATTTTCTGGAGTCCCAATTTTAAAAATAACCTGGTGGTAAATATTAAATGGAAAAAGACAATATCGATAAGGAAGAAGAACCAAAGGAACCGGAAGAACCGAAGATAAAGCTCTTTTCGCCCAGGGAAATCTATAACAAGCTCAGTGAATTCGTTATCGGGCAAGAGAAAACAAAAAGGGCGGTCTCTGTAGCGGCCTACAACCACCTGAAAAGAGTTTTATCGCCAAAGGGCGCAATCAAAAAAAACAACATGCTGATGATTGGACCTACCGGGTGCGGCAAAACCCACATAGCCAGAACATTAGCGATGATTTTGGACCTTCCTTTTGTTGTGGTAAACGCCACGGAATATACAGAAGCGGGGTATTACGGAAAAGATGTGGAGGTAATGGTGGCGGAGCTTCTGTTCGCCACAGGCGGCGACGTGGAAGCCGCCCAGAGAGGCATTGTCTTTGTTGATGAAATCGACAAGGTTTCCAGAAAAGGGCATTCCGCCAATACCGGCGCCGGCGTCAGAGACATTGGAGGAGAAGGAGTGCAACAGGCTTTTTTAAAGCTCCTGGAGGCAAACACCATTTTCGCGCCTCTGAACATCACTCAACATTGGAGCAAACACGATTTTGTTCAGGTGGACGTGACGGATATTCTGTTCATATGCGCCGGAACATTTTCCGATATCGGCGCCGGCAGATATAAAGGGGATATCGGCTATTTTGGAAAAACCGCCCAGAAAAAAAGGGAGTCGTCGAAAATTACTACAAAGGAATTGGAAGACTATGGAATGATTGCGGAACTCCTTGGCCGGCTTCCGGTTATAACTCAATTGAATGAGCTTTTGGACATTGAGTTGATAGAGATACTGACAGAACCTCCCGACGCCATTTTAAAAGAATATAAAAACCTCTTCTCTTTTGAGGATATATCCATAAGGATAACCAAAGGGGGAAAAGAGGCCATAGTGGCCGAAACACGAAAAAGAAAACTAGGCGCCAGGGGGCTGCGGGGAGTTGTGGAGGAAATCTTTTCAGATATCTCCTTTACAGCTCCTGAAAAAACGGGACAGAGCTTTGTCATTGATAAAAAATATGTGCTGGAAAAAATAGATGACCATATTGATTAACAAGGGTAATATAAAAGACGTTGATCAGATGACGGCAATTGACAGAATATGTTTTCCGAAACAGATATGCTACTCACAGGATGTCTTTCAGGAAATTCTTTCCCAAAAAGCCATCTATAGCCAGGTAGCCAGAACCAACATTCAAATGGGAGAAACCATCGCCGGTTTTGCCATTATGGAGGAAGTTGCCGGGCGCGCGAAATATGGCCATCTTATTACAATTGATGTCCACCCTGACTTTCGCGAAAAAGGAATTGGATCAAAACTTCTTGACAAAATGCACCGTAGAGTGATAAAAAAGAAATTAAATAAGATTTTATATTATGAAACTTTTTTTTA
>CAYSHR010000010.1:0-18168 GCA_964430795.1 uncultured bacterium | reverse complement strand
ATGAGGTCATCTCCCCCGATCTCAAACCTTGCACCCTTATCACTGAACGATTACATTAAAAGGCGACTTTGGTTCTGGAGGAAATTTTTTCAATAATTACGGTTGTTTTGGCAATATCTTTTTTAGATATCGCCCTGTAAATGACTTCTTTGCCTTGGCGATAACCTCAGGGGGTCCCTGAGCCACAACATAGCCGCCACCATCCCCGCCTTCAGGGCCAAGGTCGATGACCCAGTCGGCGGTTTTTATTACATCGAGATTATGCTCGATGACAATTATCGTATTGCCTTCGTCCCTTAATCTGGTAAGCACGGCGAGTAATTGTTTAATATCTGCGAAGTGTAACCCGGTTGTTGGTTCGTCAAGAACAAATAGGGTGCGCCCTGTAGATCTTTTTGAAAGCTCCCTGGACAGTTTTATTCTCTGGGCTTCTCCCCCCGAAAGAGTGGTAGCCGATTGTCCAAGGCGAATATATCCAAGACCCACATCCCTGATGGTTTGAAGCTTCTTTTTGATCTGGGGAATATTTCCCAGAAACTCCAGGGCCTGGTTTACGGTCATGTCCAGGATATCCGCTACAGAGGCTCCTTTGTATTTCACCTCCAGGGTGTCCCGGTTATATCTTCGCCCCTTGCATTGCTCGCAGGTAATATAGACATCGGGCAGAAAGTGCATTTCGATTTTAATGATTCCATCACCCTGACAGGTTTCACAGCGCCCTCCTTTTACATTGAAGGAGAATCGTCCGGGTTTGTAGCCTCGGACCTTGCTCTCGGGCAGAGAAGCGAAAAGTTCTCTGATGGGTGTAAAAAGCTGGGTATAGGTCGCGGGGTTTGACCTTGGCGTTCTTCCTATGGGCGACTGATCAATATCGATGACTTTGTCAATGTGCCTGTAACCCTTAATTCCCACATGTTTTCCGGCTTTGATTTTACTTCTGTAGAGTCTTTGGGACATGGATTTATAGAGAGTATCCACAACAAGGGTGCTCTTGCCTGATCCTGATACGCCGGTGACGCAGATAAAACATCCGAGAGGAAAACTAACGGCTATTTTTTTCAGATTGTTTTCCTGGGCGCCGGATATCACCAACTGCCTTTTTGGGTCGCTTTTCACCCTCTTTTTGGGAATTTTAATGCTCTTTTTCCCGGAAAGATAGGCGCCGGTAAGAGATTTTTTCGATGTTAAAAGAGACTTTGGAGTCCCTGAAAAAACCACCTTGCCCCCTTTTCTACCGGCCCCTGGGCCAAGGTCCACAACGTGGTCGGCCTGAAGAATGCATTCCGAGTCATGCTCCACCACCATTACCGTATTGCCTAAATCTCTCAGCCGATTAAGCATCCTAAGCAACCTGGTGTTGTCCCTTGGATGAAGGCCGATGGAAGGCTCGTCAAGAATATACAGCACACCGACAAGCATGGAGCCCACCTGAGTAGCCAACCTGATTCTCTGCCCTTCGCCGCCCGATAGAGTCGCGCTGTTCCTGGATAATGTCAGGTAATCCAGACCCACCGCGTGCAAAAATCCCAGGCGCTCATTTATCTCCTTTAAAATCCTTCGGGCGATTTTCTTTTCAGTGGCTGAAAGCTTAAGGTTGGAAAAAAAGGGCACGGCTTTTTTTACTGAAAAGTCCGAGGCGTTATTTATGGGCAGATCGCCGACAAAAATATTTCTCGCCTCAATTCCAAGCCGGGCGCCGTGACATGATGGGCATGGGGAAACAGACATGAACCGCCTGAGTTCATCACGTATGTATTCCGAGCTTGTCTCCTTATATCTTCGCTCAAAACTTGGAATAATTCCTTCGTGGGGACTTCTGGAATAATAGCGCCGGTCCTTCATTTCATAATAAAACCGGACTTTCTCATTGCCCGAGCCATAGAGGATTACATCCCGGATTTTCTTTGAAAGCTCTCCAAAAGGAGTATAGATGTCAAACTTGTAGTGCTGAGAAAGGGCGTCGAGCATCTGAAAATGATAGACCGAGGTTTTGTGCGCCCATGGTATTACCGCTCCTTCTCGAAGGCTCAGTTTGAAATTCGGCACAATCAGGTCGGGATCGAAGTCCATCTTTGATCCCAGTCCGCCACAGGAAGGGCACGCGCCGTGGGGATTGTTAAAAGAGAAAAGACGAGGCTCAAGCTCCGGGTAACTGATGCCGCAATCGAGACAGGAAAATCGTTCAGAAAAGAGCCTTGATTTTCCGTCCATGGTCTCGACCTTTAGAGCGCCATCAGCCAGTTTTAACGCGGTCTCAACCGAATCGGTCAACCTCCGGGTTATTTCCTCTCTCAAGACCAATCTGTCCACCCTGACATCGATATTGTGCTTTCTTTTTTTATCTAGGGCTGGAGGATCGTAAAGCTCGTATGTCTCGCCATCGATTCTCCCGTGAGTAAATCCTTCTTTGGCAAAGCGAAGAAGCTCCTTTGTGTATTCGCCCTTCCTTCCTCGAACCACAGGCGCGAAGATGACAATCTTCTCTCCTTCTTCCATGGCAAGAATTTCGTCAACAATCTGTTGGGGACTTTGGGCGGTAATGGGTTTTTGGCATTTATAGCACCTGGGACGGCCGATCCTTGCCCAAAGGAGTCTCATGTAATCGTATATCTCGGTGACAGTCCCGACAGTTGACCTGGGATTTTTGCTTGTAGTTTTCTGCTCAATGGAAATAGCCGGCGACAGCCCTTCGATCTGGTCCACGTCAGGCTTTCCAAGCTGTTCCAGAAATTGTCTCGCGTAGGCTGACAGAGACTCCACATACCGCCTTTGCCCTTCGGCGTAAATTGTGTCAAAAGCGAGGCTCGATTTGCCCGACCCTGACAACCCTGTAATGACGATAAATTTGTCTCTGGGCAGCTTGAGGTTGATGTTTTTAAGGTTGTGCTGGCGCGCGCCTTTTATAATTATTTCCTTGTATGCCATCTCTTATTTTCTTCTCTCTCTGTTTTCCATTATCTTCAGCGCGGTTAAAGCAGCCGCCTTCATGCCGGCCATATTCGCCTTTCCCCGCCATGCTATATCAAGGGCGGCGCCATGCCCCGGACTTACCCTGACTATTGGAAGATTGAGAGTAACATTTACGGCATTGTCAAAAGCAAGAAGCTTTAGCGGGATCAGAGCCTGGTCATGGGTGGGCGCGATTACCACATCAAACAAACCCTTTGCCGCCTTGTAAAAAGCCGTATCCGCGGGAGCGGGTCCGGTAATATCCAACCCCTGGCTCTTTAAGTTTTTTACCGCCGGAGCAAGGATTTTTATCTCCTCATCTCCAAAAAGCCCCCCTTCTCCACCATGAGGATTCAGGGCTGTCAAAAGCAGCCTTGGTGATCTG
This sequence comes from uncultured bacterium, assembly GCA_964430795.1. Classification (GTDB taxonomy): domain Bacteria; phylum Lernaellota; class Lernaellaia; order JACKCT01; family CAYSHR01; genus CAYSHR01. The sequence goes on along the minus strand of CAYSHR010000010.1, from coordinate 14,834 downwards.
ACGCCAAAGTCGGATTTCAATCCTTCGTTGACAATGGAGCAGACCTGTTCCACTTTATTTTGACTAAGCAAGTCAGGAACTTTTCTCAAGGCGCAATGAGTAGTAAGAGGCGCCACTTTTAATGGGCCGCCCGCAAGCATCATTACCGGATTGGAACCGCACATATCACCGAGTATCTCAGTGTGGCCGGGGAAATTAATATTGGCCGCCGCCAGGGCGTCCTTGCTGATGGGCGCGGTAACCAGACCCTTTGATCGATTTTTTAGAGAAAGCTCTATTGCTTTTTTCAAACAGCTAAATTGATACTGCCCTCTTTTTTTCGCTGTAAGGTCGCCGCCTTCGACTTCCACAATCTCAAACTTTACTTCACTCTTTTTTCCGATCAGGCTAAAGGCCTTTTCCAAAAGAGCCGGCGCCCCAACTACCGTAATCTCACAGAGCCTCGAAATCTCTTTGTCGGCAATAACCCCGGCTGTGATTTCAGGTCCAATTCCCGCCGGATCCCCTAAAGTAAAAATTAGTTCTCGATCTTTTTTTTTCATTATTTATACCGCGAATTTTATTTATGGAAGTTTAAAATCTCTTTTCAAAATCAGGCGTCGCTCTCATCTCCAAACTCGACGCCTTTAATAAACGCCCTGACAAAGGGGTGGTCTATCTTTTGCACCTCTTCAGGGGAACCGTCAGCCACAATTTCTCCTTTATACAGCACGGCGATTTTATCAGCGATTTCCAAGGCCGCGTCTATATCGTGGCTGATAATAAAAGTGGTCATGCTGAATCTCTGCTGGGTGCCGACTATAAGGTTGTTTATGGCGTCGGTCATTATCGGGTCAAGGCCGGTGGTGGGCTCGTCGTAAAGAATTATCTGAGGGTCCATCACTATTGCTCTGGCCAGGGCGGCCCTTTTTCTCATGCCCCCTGAAAGCTCGGAAGGCAATTTGTGTTCGATATTTTCAAGACCGACTGAGGCCAAGGTGCTTGATACTTTCTTTGCGATTTCCTCATCGGTTAGGGAGGTTCTCTCTATTAATGGAAACGCTATGTTTTCCCCAATATTCATGGAATCAAAAAGGGCGCCATCCTGAAAAAGCATGCCGAACTTGAGCCTGAGATCGTTCATCCGGGGGCCGCTTAAATCAGTTGTGTCAATTCCGTCAACCAGAACCTGCCCGCTATCGGGCTTAATAAGGCCGATGATGTGCTTTAAGGTAACGCTTTTACCGCTTCCAGAGCGACCAATAAGAATAGTGATTTTGCCTTTGGGAACGTGAAGATTCAGGTTATTCAGGATAACCTGCCCTTTAAAGGACTTCATTATGTTTTTCAAGTAAATCATGGTCCGGGCAATATATCTTTGGTCAATAGCATTGTAAAGATATAAGAGCCTTGGCCCCCATTTCTAAGAAGGCTCGGGCTGTTTGCCGTCATCAACCTGTTGATAATCAAGGCGGTTTATTTTGTATTGCAGATAAAAAGTGGTCAGAAAAAACAGGGCCGGGCCATGGAGTCGAATTTTGTGGCCCAGGTGACCTTTAAAATGCTGATGGATTATCTGTCTTACCTTAAAAGCTTGCAAAATGAGCAGAATCCCACAGACAATTTCAATCAGGCCCGAAACTATGTCCATGTCGTCAATCATGGCCGGGTCGTCGATATAGAGGGATAAAATAAATATGATCACGGAAACCAGAAGCAAAATTATTATGACAACGAACACGGTTACCCTAATTTTTTCCACGGATTTTAGATGGTTCAATCTATTTCTCTGGATAAGAAACCAGATAGGAGAAAATATTCCAAGGGAGAAAAGAGTTAGCATGATTATTGTGACCAGATGAAACTTTATAAGTTCACCATGGTTGTTTTTTTTATCATGGTTATCAACTGAAATAGAAGAAGAGGGCGCCTTCTCTTTTGCCGGCGCCATTTTTTTTTTGCAATTGGGGCAGTAATTGTCCACTAAAAAAAGTTGGGTGTCGCATTTTGGGCAATACATCTTTTTCACGAAAAGAGCTAATCCACTTTTGTAATTATGGTTTTCATGGCGTCCGCCGCCCTTGATCCGGAGAGCTTTCTTGTGGCGCCGTTTCCGGACTCAATCATGACAGGTTCAATGGCGATAAATTTATCTTTGTAAAAAGTCAAAGTCAGGAGCATCCCTTTGCCATCCTTGCTTTTTGGTAAAAAGGATGGTCCCATGCCGGCCACTGTGACCTTGTCTCCATTTATCGACCAGGGCGCCAATTCCAAACCGTTTACATTGACAACCACTTTTACCCCGGCTTTTGTAAACACTGAGGCGATTTTGTCAAAATCCTCCTTGTCCACCCAAACAGCGGCGGCTACAAGGGCGCCTTTCTTCCTGGCGATTTTTATATCCAAAACCAGTTTACCCAGGTCGCCAGGTTGAACTCTGCCGCCAACAAGGGTCATAAGCATCCCTCTGACATCTCTTGTAACCGGATGCCCCGGCCCAATCTCAAAAATGCCATGGGGATCAAAAAACTTCCTCTCTCCCCCGCTTTTCCCAATGTAAGCGTCCAATCCGGTGGCCAAAATCCCGGGCATGTATTTCGAGTCGGTGCAATCATCACCATGGCAATTTTCCGTGATATCCCCCTTAAAGGGCAGAAGGGCGATCCCAGCGTCGCGATAATAGGGAGCAACATCATTGGTGGGGTGCATGGCGGCGTTTATTGTCTCCTTGTTTTTCTCAATGGGACCAAAAGTCGCGGGACCGGAAATTACAAAACTCCGTAGCTCGTGGGGAAAAAAACGGTTCCTTTTGCTTTTATCAGGAAAAGAGATGGGAATAAGAAGAGGGTAAGTATTAAAATAATATTCATATTTACCCGAGCCCTTGCCCGCGCAATATTTTATATAAGAAAGGGCGGGGGATTCGCCATCAATTTTGAGACAACGTAGTTTCGCCGAGAGATCGCCAAAGGAGCAAAAGCCAATGGCGCTTCTGTTTTTGAGAATAAAATCGGTAAACTTTTCCGGATCATCAATCCGCTTGACGCTGACATTTGTTTTTACTTTCAGCAGACGGGCCAACCAGTGGGCGATGGGTCCTCTTGACACGAGCTTGATCTCCCCGGATATCTGTCCAAAATCAGTTGCCGCCCCCGAAAGAAGCTTCCTGATCTGACTTGAGGATAATCCGGTCAAAGTCCTGTTGTTATTTGCCACCACAACCGGAACAAGCCTCAGTTCGGACTCCGGATCGTATATCGCTCCTTTTTCAAAATCAGTAATCAGTAGATCAAGATTATAAGAGGAAATATCAGGGCGGGTTCTGGAAAAAGCCCTGTCAAAGTTGAACCTGTATATATAACCCAGAGTTTGTTTATCGAGAGACAAACCAGGATATTCCCTTTCAATCCATTTTTCGTTTTGGGATTTAATTTTTATCAGCGCCGTCTCCTTTTCCAGAAAGCGACGTGTAAATCTCACTTGTGACTCGGCAAGAGCGCTGTTTCTGTAAGGCGCCTCCGTAAGATTGGTTTCGGTGGAAAAGCATATTCGCTCTTTGTGGTCCTTGATGAACAAAAGCAACCCTTCCATGTCTTTGGCAAGATCGTCCATCTTATTTAAAAGAACCTCTTCCGGACCAAAGCCAAACCCAAGATAGATGTTGTTATGCTGCCACAAAAGGGAGCGCAGGGCCGGAAGGTCATCATGCATGCCGGCCATTTGAGAAGCTATCAGAATCAGATTTGGATAATCCCCTGCCAGCTTTTTGAGATCTGAAAACCGATCCTTGTCAAAGTGGAGATAAACAGGAGCTCTCCCAAGCTCGCAGGCAGCGTAAACCTTTCTCATCTTTTTGGAAAATATCTCCTGCCCGGGCAATGGATCAAGGCTGACGCCGTACCCTTTTCCATTTACAAGGTACTCGGTGGCGGTTTTTAAAGGATCAGGATCATCAATGTCAATCATGGGCATGGCGTAGATTATGTCAGGGGCGCCTTTAGCAAGGGCAAGCCCCACTTTGTTTATCCTTTCGATCTCCTTGGCTGTATCCTCCTGGTCCGGATATAGTCTTGACGGCCTGCACCCAGCCACCACAGCCTTGTCAAAACCATGTTGGTGCAAAGCCCAGAAAAGATCCACTTTCGAGTTTATATGCCCCAGGTGGTCCCCGGCCGAGGCAAGCTTTCCTGAATCATAAAAGGACTCCCCACATCCGGCGCCAAATAGAAAAAGGATGAAAAACAGAAGAGGGCAAAGGCTTTTGCCGGTCTTTTTGAATGGAGCAATTCCGATAGATGTAATCAAAGGTTAATCACCGGAATCATCATCGTCTTGAGGTTTGGGTTTACATAGAGATTGGCAGGCTTTCCAGGATTCACAATCGTCCAATTCCAGACGATCATCCGTGCAATTGACCGTGCACTCCCACTTGCAGCCTTCCCAGTCGGAAGTACCCTCCCAATCCTCACAATTCGCCGTAGCCTCATCGTTGGTAAGCTTTACCGAACCGCCTCCGGTAGCTTCTGTAAATGAATACTCACAGATGTCATAAACATAATCCACCATTCGTTCACAGGTCATGGGAGGAAAGTCTTTCTCTTTCTTCTCTTCATTTACAGGGCATCCCAAAATCATCAAAACGCTGGAAAAAATCACTATAACAAAAAAAATCGCGAGCCATTTATTGGAAAACATTTATTCCTCCTGTTCTTCTTTTCATCATCTGTACTTTTATATAAACGAAAATCCTCTCATTTATCCAGAAATAAAATAAAAAAGTATATGAGAGATGTTGACAAAAGTTTGTCTGGAGCGGCGTTCCGCTTTTGATTTCAATGAGTTATACTTTTTTCCCGGCCCATTTGCCCATGAGAAAAATAGCAGCCAGAATAAGTCCTTTAATAATTGACGTACCTGATATTGCCCACCAGACTCCTGAAACTCCCATACCCATTGTGTTGGCCAGAAAGTAAGCGATGGGAATTCTGGCGATGTTCAGAGGAACCGCCACCAGCATTGGAGGCATTGTGTCTCCCGCGCCGGTAAATCCCCCACCAAGAACGATCTCCACGCCCATAAAGACCTGGCTTATGGCCAGAATCTCAAGATAGACCGCTGCCGCGGCAATGGTGTTTGGGTCCGGAGAAAAGATAGCCGCTATTGAATGGGAGAAAAAATAGAAGCACAGAGAAAAGATAGCGATGATTGACGCCACCATGGCTGAGGCGGTCCAGGCCGAGCGATTCGCCCTTGAAGTTTTCCCCGCCCCGAGATTTTGCCCGACGCATGTCGAGGTGGCTATCATAAAACCAAGAGCAAGATAGAAACTCATGCCTTCAACTGTATGCCCTACTCTTAACGCCGCAACCTGAGCGGCGCCGTATTGGGAGGGAATTCTCACCAGAATCATATAAACCGCTGGAAAAAGAGTCATGGAGAAGGCATGAGGCAGGCCAAGCCATAACACTTGCCTGAACTGACTCCAGCGCCACCGGACTTTATCCCATGAGTGAAGCTTGATGGGGCCTCTCATAATCTGGGGAAGCAATCTACTTACCGGCCCCAGAGAGAAAATACTCTTCTCCCTCTGGCCGATTCTTTTTCCTTTAACAAGGAGTAATAAGCCAAGGGCAACCCAGGTGAATCTGGCCAAAACCGTCGCCAGGGCGGCGCCGGCGATTCCCATCCTGGGCGCGCCAAAAAGCCCGAGCATCAATATTGGATCTAGAGCGAAGTTGATGATAAGGGATATGGCCATGAGCCACATGGGGGTGATGGTGTCTCCCGCGGCCTGATACATGCTTTGAATCGCGATGGAAAGAAAAATAAAGGGGATTCCGAAAACAAGGACCTTCATATATGACATGCCCTGGGCTGTTACACTCTGGTCGGCGCCCATCATAAGAAAGATGTCCGGCAGAAAAAACCAGATTAAGGTTCCTAGAAATATGGAAACCACAAGAGAATACCAGATGCCTCTGGTAGCGGTAAGTTCAGCTTCGATAATGTTTCCTTCACCGAATCTTCTGGCGATAATGGCTGTGAGCCCTACGGAGACAAAGCCGGTTAGACCGAAAATCATCCACAGGACATATCCACCTGTGCCTATGCCGGCCAAGGAAACTTCACCAAGAAGCTGCCCTACCCATATAGTGTCAATAATGTTGTATGCGTTCTGGAAGTACATCATCAGGACCACAGGGGCGGCAAGGCGAATGATAACAGGAACCAGAGGGCCGTCTCCTGTTATTCGATTCTGAAAATCGGCTGGCGGTGGAATTGTCATTACTTTTCTATTTCTTACCTCTATTTTTCCATGTTGCTTTTCGCAAAAGAAGTCAAATCGAGAAAGATTCTGCCATCAAGAGCAAGGGCGCCCTTTTCATAAGCTCTAAATGGATTTACGTCAATCTCCGATATCTCTCTGTTGTCCCAAATCATCCATCCGATTCTTACAAGAGCCTGGGCAACGGCTTTTTTTGATACTTTTAATCCACCGCGAAAGCCCTCAAGGATGTTCTGATTCGGAAGCTCCTTTACCATCTCCATAGCCTGGTTTAATGAGACGGGAGCCAGGCGAATTACAGGCTCGTCAAACATCTCGGCAAAAACTCCACCCCAACCCACCATAATCATCGGACCAAACAGGTCGTCTCTTTTAGCGCCGACAATCAACTCCGGACCATCATCGGCCATGGGCGAGATAAAAATCCCGTCAAGCTTATTCCCGAAGATTTTCTTCCAGCCTCTGATTATCTTCTTAAGTTCTGAAACCGACTTTATGTTCAAAGCCACACCGCCCTGGTCGGACTTGTGGGTTATCACGGCGCTTTCAATCTTAGCCACCACAGGGAAGCCGATTTTTCCGCTGAACTGAACGGCCTCTTTTGTGCTTTTTACGACCTTTCTTTTTGGACAGGGAATCCCGTATCCCCTAAGCAGGTCAAATGACTTGGCGTTAAGAGTCATCCGAGGGCCCCGACCGGTTCTTACAAACCCCCGTATCATTTTTTTTATCTGATCTTTCTTTATTCCTTTTGGCCTTACAGGCTTATGAGATTTTCTTTTTATTCCATCAATATGATCCCTGGAAAGGGCCAGAGCCCAGGCCGCTTCATCAGGAGAATTGAATATGGGAAAATGGGAATATTCCTTCATCCTGCGTACCTCCCCTGCCCATGAATCAAGGACAAGGGCAATAGGCTTTTTGTGCTTTTTGCTCAAATGAGAGAGAAAATCCACAATTCTCTCCGGAACCTGGGGATCATATCCCGAGTAATACATAAATAGAAAAAGAACGCCGTCGATGTCTTTCTGGGCAATGACTTTCTCTATAATTATCTGGTAGACCTCCATGTCAAAGAGATCTCCCAGGTCAAGAGGATTTTGCATCTTGATGACTCTTGCCCTTACGTGGGACTCAATCTCGTCCAGAGTGGATTTTGGAAACTGGGGCAACGTCAAACCATGAATATGGCAGACATCAGCGGCCACCACGGCGTGCCCGCCTGATCTGCTCATTATGGCGATCCTGTTTCCTTTCATGGGGGGCAAGGTGAATATCTTTGACGCGGCGATGGACTGCCACCTGCTTTTCGACCTGATAATTCCGGCCTGGAAAAACATGGCCTTGACCGCTTTTTCGTCGGTCATTATGGCCGAACTGTGGCCCGCGGCTATGCTTTGGCTTGTTTTGCCGATATTGGCTTTATGAATAACCAGGGGCTTTTTGCATTTTCTGGCCACCTGAAAAAGCTTGCGCCCGTCCTTTATCGACTCAAGATAAGTCAGAATCATTTTTGTTTTGTCGTCGCGGCTAAAATATTCGATCAGGTCCGACTCGTTTACATCGATCTTGTTGCCAATGGAAGCAAACTTGGCAAGACCAAGATGCTCTGAGACAAATTCGTTGCAATAGGTGACTCCCACTCCACCTGACTGGGTGATAATGGAAATTCCCCCGCTGGACGGTTTTGGCAGCGAGGCAAATGGAACCGAAAGTCCTGTATGCCTGTTTACGATTCCAATGCCATTTGGGCCGATAATTCTGATTTTATGTTTTTTGGCGATGGCCACAAGCTTATCCGAGAGAATCTTTCCCCGGCTGTCAAACTCGCCGAATCCTCCTGACTCGATAACAACCCGTTTGATTCGGGCCTGACCGCATTGTTCCAAAATAGAGGGAATGGTTTTGGCTGGAGTAAGTATCACCGCGAGATCGATTTTCCCTTGTACTTTCCTCAGGGAAGTGTTTATGGCAAAGCCCTGAACAACGCCGCCCCTTGGCCCAATGGGGATTATCTCTCCCTTGAACTGATAATTCAGCAGGTTGCGAATTATTCTCTGGCCAAGATTGCCCGGTCTGGGGCTTACGCCAATAACCGCCACTCGTGTCGCGTTGAAAAACTGTTCCATTGTTTCCTCAAATTTTCTCAAACTCTTCTGTGATCAACAAGAACTGCTTATAGTCAAGTTCCTCAGCCCTTGACTCGGGCCTGATCCGGGCCGCCGCCAAGGCTTTCAAAACCTTTTCTGTTTCAAAATATCCCGACAATGAATTCTTTAACTGTTTTCTTCTTTGAGAAAAGGACGCCTTCACAACTTTCTTAAATAGTTTCTCGTTATCAGGCTGCCCTTTCATATCCTCCCTGAATTCAATTTTCGCGCAAGCCGAGTTCACTTTTGGTTTTGGGAAAAAAGCCGTAGGGGCTATCTTGAAAAGAAGCTCCGCGTTCGCCACAGCCTTTGTTCTTACCGTCAATATTCCATAATCCTTTGTGGAAGTTTGGGCGGTAAGTCTTTTAGCCATCTCCAATTGAAGGGTGATGACCGCCCTTTTGATAAAACCCCTGTTTTCAATGAACATGAAAATAAGCTGGCTGCTGATATGATATGGCAGATTGCCCATGACAACTACGGGCTTTTTCGCCTTTTTTATTACCTTGGGAAATATCTTTAAGGCGTCGCCATAGTGTATCGAAACCTTCTCGTTTTCGTTCTTTAACTTGTCCAGAGCAGGGGCAAACCTTTTGTCTATTTCCAAAAGCGCCAGTTCAGAACCAACAGGGGCCAGGTGTTCAGACAAAGCGCCTGTGCCCGCGCCGATCTCGATAACAAAATCATCTTTTGTGATTTGGCCCTTTTGGAAAATTTTATGAAGGATGTTCCTGTCAATACAAAAATTCTGGCCAAGAGATTTTTTGGGTGGGCGGTCCAGCCGGTTCAATAGATCAAAAACATTTCCACTCACTATAGACTTCTTTTAAAAATTATCACGCTATATCCGGCTCCTGAATTTTCTTCATGGACCACTTGACCAGGAAGTAGCTTAGTATTCCAAATCCGATCCCGAGGAACATCCATCCTAAAAGCAGGGACGAAAGGACTTCCCACCCAAGGTCCAAAAACGAATCTATATTCCAGCTTTTTTCCGGCAACACAATATCCGAATAACCGAGAAGCCATTTCCCCAGAAAAAACTGCCCGGCCCAAGCCGGCGCGATGGTAATGGGATTTGATCCTATCCAGGTTCCAAGAAGCATTGCGCCAAGATGCACGCGAAAAAGAGAGGCGATCAGCAAAGCAAGAATAGTCTGGGTGCCCAGAATGGGATTGAAGCTTATAAACGTTCCCACGGCAAATCCCAGAGCAATAGCCTTGGGCGCGCCTTCGAGACTAATAAACTTCTGATAATATCTGCGCCACCATCTTCTCATCTATCTATTCATCCCGGGTTTTTTTCATCTTGATTCCATCTTTGGAAAGCAATTGGGCTATTTTGCTCTTTTTTTCTTTTTTGGACAAGCGCCCTTTTGGAACCATGGGAGAGGCGGCGTAGGAATCAATGGAAATATCCGACATTTCGCCTTTTACAAGGTGATAATAACCTGCCGCGGCCACCATGGCGCCGTTATCAGTGCAAAAAGCCAAAGAAGGGAAATATATTTCCCAGCCCTTCTCCTGTGCTTTTCGCAGAAATAATTTCCTCAATCTCGAATTTGCGGAAACACCGCCGGAGACAGCGAGCTTCTTAACATCAAGGGCGTCCATGGCTTTTTCGGTTTTGGTAACAAGAAGGTCAACAACCGCTTCCTGAAAACCGGCCACAATATCGGCTTTTTCCTTTATGGAAATCTCCTGGAACTGTTTCGCCACAACCAATACAGCGGTTTTCAGTCCGGAATAGGAAAAATTCAAATCCCCGGAATTTATCATGGGCCTTGGAAAATCATAGGCCTTGGGATTACCTGTTTGTGACAACTCGTCAATGGCTTTTCCTCCGGGATATTCCATGCCCAGATACTTGGCGATTTTGTCAAAAGCCTCCCCCGCCGCGTCATCAACTGTACGTCCTAAAAGCTCCACATCAAAATAATCTTTTGCAAGATAGAGGTTGGTGTGCCCTCCTGATACAACAAGGCCGACCATGGGATATTCGGGTTTTTTCTTTTCGAGAAAAGGCGCCGCCATATGGGCTTCAAGGTGATCAACGCCATAAAAAGGTTTTTTTGTCCCATAAGCCAGGGCTTTGCCAAAGTTCAGTCCAACCAGAAGAGACCCCATCAACCCCGGCCCTTTTGTAGCGGCAATGGCGTCTATATCACCAAGGAGCATCCCCCCTTTTTCGAGACAACCCACAAGCGCGTAATCTATAACCTCAAGATGCTTTCTGGAAGCGATTTCAGGCACCACTCCGCCGAATTTACGGTGAAAATCATCCTGCCCGGTAATGAAAGATGAAATTACCTCATGCCCATCTTTTACAATGGCCACGGCGGTGTCATCACAACTTGTTTCTATGCCAAGTACATACATAATCCGCTTAAACTAATGTTTTTTGAAAAAAATACAAAAAGAATATTTCGCGTTGGGGCGGTTCGCGAACCGCCCTGTCTGCCTTTGCCAAAATTACTTAACAGACCTGGCTACCCTGAAGCCGTTATATTTCAGGGCTTTTTCAGGAAACTCGCCGAATCTTCTGGCCGTGCGGCAGGTCACCATATATCCGTTCCAGCTTCCGCCCCGAATGGTGCGCTTTAGCGCGTCGGCGACATCGTTGGACGGGTCTGTAACCGCGTTGCCCGATAGACTCTTGTAAAACCAGTCCCAGGTCCATTCGTTGACGTTTCCAAGAACATCGTAAAGCCCCCAGTTGTTGGCGGCGAAGCTACCAACGGGCATGGTCTTTTGCCGAAATATACCTTTGGCGCATGGCCCATGGCGGTCAGTGCCATCAAAATTGGCCTGGTCCGTATTCATGCACTCGCCTGTGTAATAGGGCGTTTTAGACCCGGCTCTGGCGGCGAATTCCCATTCAGCCTCAGTGGGAAGACGATACCCTGTGCATTCCTTGCTCCACGTCATGTCATTCGTCCATTCCACAACCATATTCTCGTCTGTTTCCTCGACCGATTCGTCTTCCTCGACTTTTTGAGAATAACAGGCGGTCAGACCTTCCTTTTCAGACAAGCGATTGCAAAATTCAACAGCTTCAAAAAAAGTCACGGTCTCTACAGGGCAGCTTGCCCCGCAATCGGAAAAAGTGCTGGGATTCTTTTCCATAATCTGGTTGAACTGCCCTTGAGTCACCTCGTAGGCGCCAATGAAAAATGGCTTGGATATGGTGACCTGGTGAACCGACTCACCGCTTTCATGCCCCATCTCAGCTTTATGCTCATCCGTATCCTTGCCATGGGAACCCATGGTGAAAGTTCCATTTCCTATTCTGACCATTTTCATAAAAGTTTTTTCTTCGGCGGGAGGATCTATCATCGCCACAGAACCAGCCGGCGCGGGGGTTTCCTCTTTTTGCGCGGCGTCGCCTTCGGATTCGGCCATAGTCGCCCAGGGCGATGCTAAAACCAGGGAAATTCCCACCATTGTCAAAAACAGAAAAGCAAGAACGCTAAAGGATTTCATCATTACTCCTTGATTCTCAAAGTCAAATATGGAGAACTAATACCTCTTGAGAAAAATAATCATAGAGGGGTTTTAGGAATTTAATCAAGGAGAATATGCCCGTTGGTTTAGAAAATAATTTTCTATTCCGAAATAGCCTCGATGGTAATTTTATTCTCTTGCGTCATCAGGTCTGAAATATCCCAGACAGCGGTTTTATCCATCAGGCTCGTGGCGTTGGAAATCCGGATTTTCGCCGGCAAGGTCACCTTTACCTTTAACAATGCCCTGGCTTCGATTCCTTTGCCTCCAGGAGGTCCGAATTTCATTTTTGGTAAATTCATCCTGAAAACATAGCGGCCCTTTTCTTTGCCATAAAAAACATACCGGCTTTTTAATTTTGATAGCTTAATAGGTTTTTTCAATACGAATTTATATTTATACAGCCCCGGCGACGCTTGTCCCATTTCCATTTTATAGTCGCTTTCCATCCTTGGAAATGGCCCGAAAAGAAGGGGAAAATAGAACTCAAAAACCCCTTGCAACGGCTCTTTTAAATAGAAGGTGGCTGATATCCTCACCCTCTCTTTGTCGTCGCACTCAAACTCATAGAGGATATCCAGAAAATGGGGAATGCCCCTCGCGGCTTTTTGAATCTCAAAAGGAGTAGGCGTGCTGCCTGTAGTAATGGACGTGGTGTTATGGAAGGAATTTTCCACCCCACTGCTTTTCTCTTTTGCTGCGTTAACGCATTTTTTAATGGAAGTGACTTTGCCTTTTATTCCCTTTCGTAAAAAATCGAGGACCCTCGATTGATAAACAGGGCGCCCTCCACCATCCAAAAGGCCGGCGGTATGAGTGCTTGTCTTGCCGGGCATTACTATCCTCAAGTTCATTTTTCCGGAATAGAACTTGGCTAAAATCGGCACCTTTTCCTCCAAGGGCAGCCGGTCTATTTCAGAATACCCGAGGTTCTCGATATTCTCCTCTCCCCTCGGGTCAAAAGTAAAAGCCACAGCAAAATCACCCCCACAATCTTTTTGCCGTGAAGTAAAACTGAAATGGCCGCCGGCTGGAAAAACCAGTTGTTCGACCAGATATTTTTCTGACAGAAATTCATTTAGCGCGGAAGTGGAATGAAATAGATACCTGTAGCGAAGGACAAGCTTTTGGCCAATAACATAGGTCTCTTTGTCAAATAATCGCACCTTTGTCCGATCAAAAAAAGCGTCGTCTATGCCGTCTGTTACCTCCAGGGTCCACTTGTCGACTGTAGTTCCGGCAAGAGCCGCCGCGGCGGCCACATCAGCCAGGTCCATTCTGACCCACTGGGTTACAAAGCCCGATCCATCCTCAAGAAACTTTATTTCAGTCTCAAGATCAAAACACCCGGTGGAAAATAACGCCATTGTCGCCATGAGCGCCAAAAGCCATATCCGCGGCCTCATCTATTTTTTCCTCCATAATGATACAGCCGTACTTTTGTCATATCTTTGTTTCCTTTGCAAACCCCTTGTCGGTAAGTAAGTCTAAATTCGACTCCCTGGAAATGATTCGGGTTAAAATGGAAATGGGGATCGTGTACCCCGATCTCATATAGAAAATCCGGGTACACGTAACAAGTACATCTCCCCCCTTTTCCCCAAAGCCCCCTTGTAACTGAACGATTACGACCGGTTGTACGCTTTTTCTCGACAAGAATTTATCTCTATGTAAAATTAGAAAATTAATGACTCTATGCTTTTGGAGCGATCATGCTAAAAATTCAGGATGTGGGCATTCACCTTGTGGCGGGATTTGAAGGCGCTGAAATCAGCGACCATCTCCTGTTTATCATAAAGGAACTAGGCGCCGGCGGCGTAATTCTTTTTGATCGCAATTTCGAGAGCCCGGAGCAACTGTCCGACCTGACAAGAAAAATACGGGAAATCGCGGGCAGGCGAATTTTTATCGGAATAGATCAGGAAGGAGGGCGGGTCGCCCGGCTAAAAAGTCCCTTCACTATTTGGCCTTCCATGGAAAAACTTGGGAGAATCGGCGATGTAAAACTGGCTGCCGAGTTTGGCGCCGCCCTTGCGTTGGAGCTATTAGCCGTGGGCATAGACTGGGATTTCGCGCCGGTAATGGATGTAAACTCCAACCCTGATAATCCGATAATCGGCGACAGGGCATTTGGAAACCATCCTAAGCTGGTTTCAAAAATGGGAACCGCTGTAATTGGCGCCATGCAAAACAAAGGAATAATGGCCTGCGCGAAACATTACCCTGGACATGGGGACACGGAAAAGGACAGCCACCTTGAATTGCCAATGGTGATGGTAAATGAGGATGAGATTTACGCCCGTGAACTGGTGCCTTTTGTGGCGGCCATTGACGCGGGGGTTGCCTCAATAATGCCGGCTCACGTTGTATACCCGGCTCTGGACGTGGCCCACCCGGCTTCCACGTCGAGAGTATTAATAGAGGGCAAGCTTAGAAACGCGCTGGCTTACCAAGGTCTGGTAATTACCGATGACCTTGAAATGAAAGCCGTCAAGGACAAATATGAACCTGTTGATCTTGCCCTTATGGCTGCCATGGCGGGAAATGATTTTCTTTTGGTCTGTAATAATTCAGATATGCAGGAGTTTATCGTAAAAGCTCTTTTTGACGCGAGGCTCAATAATATTCTTCCTGCGGAAATTTTTATAAAGAGCGAAAAGCGAATTGAAGAAGCCGCTGGAAAATTTCCTGAGCCACAAGGGGAGGATTTTTCCGTAATTGGATGCGAAAAGCACCGTATCCTTGCTGATGAGATAGAAAAAAAGGGGGAAAGCTTTTAATGAACTTCTTGTAATCGTTCAGTTACAAGGGGCTTTTGGGAAAAGGGGGGAGATGTACTTGTTACGTGTCCCCGGATTTTCCCGCACCCTTGTCCATAATGTTTACATGTTGATGTAAACATTCCGTTTTCGTAG
>CAYSHR010000009.1:0-18815 GCA_964430795.1 uncultured bacterium | reverse complement strand
CCCACCGCGAAGCGAACCGGTTTCCATTCAAGGGGCGGAATTGTTTTTGTAAGCCAGTGGCATTCTGTGTCATATCTGAAAAAATAGTCATGAGTCGTCATGAAATCCTCATTTTTTTTCTCAGTGCTTTTATAGAAGATATCAAGCCACTTATAATCAGAAACGTAAGGGGCTGTATCGGTCATATTTCCAAGGCAGATAACAAAATTATCCCTGGCGTGAATTATGCCGTCGATAAAAGTGTAATCACCTTTTTCGCACCTTCCTTTCAATTCTTTCCAATAATCATTGAAATTATCGTGGCGCCTATATTCAAGCTTTACAAAAGGTTTCGCTGGAAAAAGCTTGAACTTTACTTTTGTAATAATACCAAGGGTGCCATAAGAGCCGTGAAGCATGTGAAAAATATCGGGATCTTTTTCCAAAGAACATGTAATAACTTCACCCTTTCCGGTAATCACCTCGTATTCGAGACAGGAATCATGAAAGCCGCCGTATTTGTAGGACATGGATTCGATGGAACAGCCCGATATGGCGCCTCCTATGGTGATCTCCTTCAATTCAGAAACAGTATATGGGATCAGCCCTTTTTCCAGGGTTGCCCTTGCCAGCTCATCAAAAGTTATCCCTGACTCGGCAACGCATGTCATCCCTTTTTCATCGATCTCCAGAAGTTCGCGCAAAGGAGATAAATCAATTTCAAGATTCTCCTTTGGATCCTTGTAAGGGTTCGGCACAAAATGGGAGACGGACTTTTTCACGAATTCCACGGGCAAGCCCGAGTTCCTCGCCCTTTTCACCTGGCCCGCCACATACTCTACTTTATCCTCATGAGTCGCCATAATTTATCTCATTTCGATTTTTGTTAAAAAGCACTATTAAATTTTTCTGGATAAAAAATATATCCACCCCGGCAAATTTTGTTTAACTTGCTAAAGGCTTCATGTCAAGGATGGTGTGAATTCAGGGCAATCCCTTTTAAATGAAAAAGAGATGTTTCTAAACGGTTTCCTGAACCGGCAGGGTAACAGTGAAGACAGAGCCTCTTTCCTCGGCGCTTGTAACCTGGATTGTGCCCCTGTGAGCCTCCACAATGCTTTTGGCCACGGATAATCCCAGGCCTGATCCGGTGATCCCCCTGGTTTTTCCTTTAACCCTGAAAAACTTGTCGAAAATCCGGCCGAGCTCCTCTTTTGGAATCCCAACCCCCGTATCTTTTACGCTGACATGAACAAGACTGCCTTTTTTGTTTATCTCAACTTTTATCGCTCCTTCTTCAGGAGTATATTTGACGGCGTTTCCAATGATGTTGTTAAACACGCCAAGGAGATTGTCTCTGTCGCCCAGAATCAACACCTGTGATTCAGGGGCCTTAAGGTCGATGGTCTGTTTTTTTCCTTCCACCTGGGGCATAACCATATCCACAACGCCGCTGACAAATTCAAAAACGTCAATGTGATCCATGTTCTGTACAAGAATCCCTGTTTCTATTCTGGACAGATCCAGAAGGTTCTTTACCAGTTGCAGAAGCTCTTTTGTCCTTACAAGGATTCTGCCGATGAGGTGCTGCCCTTTTTCGTTGATATCTCCGGCAAGACCATCTCTAAGGACATAACACATCTGCTCCACAGAGGCCAAAGGGGCTCTGAGTTCGTGGGAGACCATGGCCACAAACTCGTTTTTCTGCTGGTCCACTTTTTTAAGGGCGGAAAGATCCTCAAAAACCGTAACAGAGCCTAATATGCCGCTGTCATTGCTTTTAATAGGCGCGCAATGGGCTCTTAAGTATGCCTTGCCGATGGTCCCCTCACCAAACTCCTGGGAGATGGTTTTGCTCGTGGCGCAAACATCGGAAATAACCTTGCAAAGCTTTTCATTGGTGATTCCGTGGGAAAGAGGTTTGCCCACCATGGGATCGGTCTGTATTTCCAGCATTCTGATAAGATTTGGATTATGGAGAAGAACAACAAGCTCTTTATCCACAACAAGAACGCCGCTTTCCATATGGTTGATAATGGTGCGCAGGCGGCTCTTTTCCGTCATTATCGCCGCCAGGTCCTCTTCCTTCTCTTTTCGCAGCGCTTCGGTTTCGGCTTCGAGGTTCTTTTTCTCCAACGCCCTTCTGACCACAATTCTCAGATAATCGGGGTTAAATGGTTTGGCCAGAAAATCGAAAGCGCCGTTTTTCATGGCCTGGACCGCTTTCTCATCGGTGGCGAATCCGGTAATGATGATTACATAGGTTTTGGGCCATTTCTCTTTTATTACGTCAAGGACCTCAAAGCCATCCATCCCGGGCATCATCAAGTCAAGAAGAACAACGTCCGCGGAGTTTTCCTCCATCATTTTCAGCCCATCAGCTCCATTGTCAGAGGTGATAACCTTGTATCCCTCTCTTTGAAGAACCCGGGTGCAGCCTTCCCTGATGACCTGCTCGTCATCAATCACCATTATCTGTTCGGGCATCACAAACCCCTGCCTTTTATTCCAGTTGATCTCTTACCCTTGCCAAAAGCTCGTCGGGTTGAACCGGCTTGGCTATATAGTCATCAGCCGAAGTTGACATGCCCATGCGATGGGTGTACTTGCTTGTAGATACCCTTGAGGCCACCGCTGTAAGGAGGATCACCGGGATTTCCATAGTGGAGTCTTTCTCCTTTAGAATCTCGCAAACCTCATAGCCGTCTTTGCCCGGCATCATTACATCCAGGACCACAAGATCAGGATCAACCCCCTCGATCTTTTCCAGACATTCCTCACCGTCGTAAGCAACCGTCACGTCGAAGTCGGCGCCCTCCAAAACAGTCTTGACCGCGTCCACGAAATCAGGGTCATCATCCACCAGCATGATTTTCTTCTTCTCTTCCATAATGCCTTCCTTTCCTTGGTTTATTCTCTTTCACCAATATCCAAAATCAAACGACTTCCGGCCTCGGATAAAGTCCCGCGTTTCTTACTATCTCAGGAACTTTCTCTTCCCATTCTATTGCCATTACATGAACGCCGCTGATCCCTTCAATCTGTTTTAAGCGGTCAATGGTTTCATATAAAATTTTGAGCCCTTCCTCAACTCCTCCTTCTTTTCCGGCTTTTTTCATTCGAGCCAGAATATCATCCGGGATATCCATTCCCGCCACCCTGTTTTTCATATACTTGGCCATGCCAAAGGATTTTAAAGGAGTGACTCCCCCCAGAATAAATACCTTTTCATGGAGACCCCTGCTTCTTGCTTCCTCCATATACTTCTCGAACTTGTCCAGGTTGTAAATACACTGGGTCTGAACAAAATCCACTCCGGCAGCCACTTTTTTGGCCAGCCTTGTCACTCTGAACTCAAAGGGATCGGCAAAGGGGTTCACAGCGGCGCCAATGAAATATTTCGGCGCTCCCTCCAGCTTTTTACCCGAGAGCAATTTTCCATCATCCCGCATGGTTTTAACCATATGGATAAGCTGAATGGAATCTATGTCAAAAACATTCTTCGCTCCGGGATCCTGGCCGAAAATCTGGTGGTCCCCGGAAAGGCAGAGGAGGTTTTTTACACCTAGAGCCGCCGCGCCCAGAAGGTCGCTTTGAAGGGCGATCCTATTTCTGTCTCTGACCACCATCTGCAAAAGAGGCTCAGTCCCGACCTCCTTGATAATAAGGCACGCTCCAAGGGAGGACATCCTTACTATGGAGGTCTGGTTGTCAGTGACGTTGCAGGCGTCCACATTGCCCTTGAGATACCCCGCCTTCTTTCTGACGATATCTCCATCAGCGCCTTGTGGCGGACCACATTCACCTGTAACGGCGAAGTGCCCGGCTCTCAATACCTTTTCCAAATTACTGCCGCTTTTCATACTTCCAGGTCCTCCCGGATAATTTTTCTGGGTCCGCCATCCCGGCTTGTACTCCAGTCTTTAACCGCCATTACCTCTTCCAGCTTTGACAATTGATCCAAAGCTTTTAATCGATCCCATATCAGTTGCCAGCCGCAGACGGTCTCTTTGCTGATCTCGCATTTGCCGTCTGTCGATCCTCCGCAAGGGCCGTTAAAGAGGCTCTTTGAGCAGCGGGTTACAGGGCATATGCCCCCTGTCATATGCAAAACACACTCGCCGCACGCCTGGCATCTCTCGGCCCAGACACCCTGGCTTTCGCTTACTCCGATAAAGTTGGTGTTTAGCCCCGGCCAGACCGGAGTAGTGTTGAATCTCTCCGCCACAAACTGGACCCCCGCTCCGCACGCGATAGACAAAACCCCCTGGTACTCATCAATATACGGTCGCATGAGTTCAAGGTATTCGTTATCGCACTGGCGCTCAAGAGCCACCTCTTTTATCTCAATGGGGTTGCCTGCTTTTTCCCTGGCCAACCTTATGGCTGAAGTCAAAATCCCAACTTCTTTTTCGCCGCCGGAACTGCAAACCGTGACGCATCCCCGGCATCCGGCAAGAATGATCTTAGTCTTGTCCTCTATCATCTCAAGGATTTTCTGAATTGATTTCTGTTCAGCGATAATCATTGTTTTGCCTCCTCAACCTCCGGCTGTTTATCAGCCGCGCCAACAGGGGCGAAGGCTGGTCCCAGTTCCAGGATTCTCTTGGTAAACTCAATTGTGATCTCAGCGAATCTAGGTCCTTGCCCTGAAGAGAGATTGTACATCTCGACTCTTTCAGGATCGATACCGATTTCTTCAAGAATATTCCTGACCCTTGTTACTCTCTTTTTTGCTCTCAAATTTCCAACAAGGTAGTGGCAGTCACCTTCGAGGCAGCCCGCCACCATTACGCCGTCGGCGCCTTTTTCAAAAGCGTCAAGCAAGAACTTCACGTCCACCTTGCCAGTGCAGGGCACCCGCACAATTCTAATATTATCAGGATACTGCAACCTCATCGAACCTGCCAGGTCCGCGGCGCTGTACGCTCAATGCATGCAGCAAAAGGCGATGATTTTCGGGTCGAAACTCATTTTGCGCTCCTTTCGTACAGTCCTTTGCTTTTAGCCATAATCTGTGAATCCTCAAAGTGAGCCAGTTCGATAGCCTTGCCAGGGCAGTCCGCGGCGCATATCCCGCAACCGTGACACATGGTGGCGTCTATTACCGCTGTTGACTCGGTCTGGCTGATAATGGGTATGTCATATGGGCACGCCCTTACGCATGTAAGACAGACGGCGCATTTTTCAGAATCCACCCTGGAGACGATGCCGCTTATATGTTTCTGCTTGTGCGCAAGCAAGGTCCCGGCTCTTGCCACCGCGGCCTGAGCCTGGCTGATGGTTTCCGGTATTGATTTTGGTCCATGAGCAAGGCCGGCAAGAAAAAGACCGTCAGACGCGAAATCAACCGGACGTAGTTTTTGGTGAGCCTCGATAAAGAATCCGTGGTCGTTTCTCGCGAGTTTGAGCAAGGAGCCGATCTCTTCATTGTCTCCAGCCACGGTAGCAACTGAAAGAACAAGAAGGTCTGGACGGATTCTTACTTTATTCCCAAGAATCTCATCCATAACAACCACCGAAAGACCGCCATCGTCAGTTACTTCGGGCTTCTGTTTCTCCGGATCGTATTGTATAAACAAAACGCCCTTTTTTCTGGCTTCGGCGTACATCTTTTCGTATTCGCCGTAGCTTCTGATGTCTCTGTAGATAATCGCGATAAGAGAATCAGGATTGAGCTTTTTCATATGCAACGCGTTTTTTAGAGCCTGATTGCAACATACTCTGCTGCAATATGACCGCTCACCTTCTCTTGAACCAACGCACTGAATCATAGCCACAACATTGTTTTTCCCGGTCATTTCCGGTTCATCGGAAAGGCGTCGCTCAAAGGCGGTCTGGGTTATGACCTTTTCGTTTTGCCCCATGAGGTATTGGTCCGTGGCAAGCTCGCCCCCTCCTGTGGCCAGGATAATGGCGCCGTGTTTTATCTTCTGTGTAGTAGTGGCGCCTGTCAGGATTTCCGTTTCATAATTTCCCACATAACCGGTAAAGTCCACAATCAGGGAATTCAGGCGCACTGTGATTTTGGGATCAGACCGGACCTTCTTTATCAATGATTCCACCAGCCGTTTAACATCATGGTCGTCATAGGTTTTTCTAAGGTTCCAGAGGTAGCCCCCCAGTCTGTCCGACCGTTCCACCAGCACGGATTCGAAACCCTGCTTTGAAGTCTCAAGAGCCGCGGTCATCCCCGCCAGGCCTCCACCAATAATCAGGCAATTGGGATTAACATCCACAGTGATGCTGTAAAGAGGCTTGCAAAAGGCGACATTATTTGTGGCCATTCTGACAAGGTCTTTTGATTTTAGCGTGGCTCGCTCTTTGTCCGCCCTGTTTACCCATGAACACTGATCCCGGATGTTGGCCATGTCAAACAGGAATGGGTTAAGGCCGGCTTCGACAAAAGTCTCCTGAAACAACGGCTCGTGAGTCCTGGGTGAACATGACGCTATGACGATTCTGTTAAGGTCATGCTCTTTGATAAGCTCCTTGATTTTTTCCTGTGTGTCTTGAGAACAGGTATAAAGGTTGTCTTCCACATGAACCACATTTGGAAGGGTTTTGGCGTATTTTGCCACGCCGGGCACATCCACAATGGAGCCGATGTTAATTCCGCAATGACAGACAAAAACACCTGTGCGAATCTCTTTTCCTGTGACGTCTTTTTCCATTGGCTTTTCGATAACCGCCGTTTCAAGACCGCGAACTTCGCTAAGCTCTCCGCCGGCGCACGCCGCGGCGGCTGATGCTTCTGCTACGGTTTCCGGGATGTCTTTAGGGCCGGCAAAGGCGCCTGCCACGAATATTCCCGGAACGCTTGTGGCCAAAGGATCTAAAGATGAGGTTTTCGCGAATCCCGATTCTGAAACCTCCACGCCCAGTCTATCAGCAAGTAAGATAATTTCAGGGGATATCTGCATCCCGATTGATAGAACCACCATGTCAAAGATTTCAGAGATTTTTTCTCCCGAAGGAGTAATGTGGCCCAGTTCAAGATCGTTGGTTATCGGATCCTCTATCACTCTGCTTACCATGCTGTTTACGAATTTCACTCCAGAGGCTTTTGCCCTGTTTATATAATCATCAAAGCCTTTTCCAAAAGCCCGAAGGTCCATGTAAAAAATGGTGGCGTCAATCTCTCCAAGGTGCTCCGCGGCTATTACCGCTTCCTTTGTGGCGTACATGCAGCAGACCGATGAACAGTAACCGTTTCCACAGTTTTCATCCCTGGAGCCAACGCACTGAATCCAGGCGATTCGTTTGGGTTCCTTTCCATCGGAAGGGCGATGGACATGCCCCTGATATGGACCGGAAGCGGAAAGAATTCGTTCAAATTCGAGACTGGTGACAACATTTGGATATTGGTCGTATCCGAATTCACCGCGAATATTCGGATCAAAAGGCTCAAAGCCCGGCGCGAGAATTATTGAACCGACATTGATCTTACCCTCTACCGGCTGGTCATTATGAATTACGGCGTCGGCCTGGCAGGCGTCCACGCAAAGATAGCACTCGGAACAGATTCCACATGACAGGCAACGCTCGGCCTCTGCGATAACATCGTCCTTGGCAAAAGGCCGGCAGACCTCGGAAAAATCCTGAACCCTTTTTTCGGGGTCCATGTGCACTTCTTTTAGCCTGGACTCTTCTTTGACTTTCAATGGTGGAACTTCCGCCGTTTTCATGGGCGCCTCACGCCCTTTACGAAGGTCCATTCCCTGGCAGAATCTGTGAATTGACTCAGCGGCGCCTTTACCCGCGGCGATAGCCTCGATGACGGTAGCCGGACCTAAAACGCTGTCGCCACCTGAAAAAATTCCTGGAATGGCGGTGGAGAAAGTAACAGGATCGATTTCGACCTTCCCCTTTTTCTCCATCCGATGTTTTTCATCATCAGTGAGAAAATCAAGGTCCGGAAACTGGCCGATAGCTGAAATAATATTGTCGCATTCGATGTCGAATTCTGAGTTTTCAATAGGTACAGGGCGCCGCCTGCCGCTGGCGTCAGGCTCTCCAAGCTCCATTTTTTGACAGCGGACCTTCTCCACCTTTCCATTGCCGACAATTTCCACAGGAGCGCAGAGGAAATTAAAAGCGACCTTTTCATCCTCCGCCTCTTTGATCTCCTCGGGCAACGCGGGCATTTCATCCCTGCTTCTGCGATAGAGAATTGTAACCTCAGCGTCCATTCGAAGGGCGACCCTGGCCGCGTCCATAGCCACGTTGCCGCCGCCAACAACCACAACTTTTTTTCCAAGAGCGGGGCTGCCTCCGAGATTCTTTTCTCTAAGGAATCCATATCCCGAAAGAACGCCATCGAGGTCGTTGCCCGGAACATTAAGGCCCCATTCCTTGTGAGCGCCGGTGGCTATGAAAAAGGCTTTGAACCCCTCCCGCTTCAGTTTGTCAAAGTTATTATCCTTATCCACCGCCGTATTGGTTTTGATCGTGACTCCGGCTCGTTTGATGTAATCGATCTCCGCGTCAAGTACATCTCTTGGCAGACGATAAGGAGGGATGCCGGTTCGGAGCATGCCGCCAACCTGGGGTCCTGATTCAAAAACCGTGGGCTTATAACCATTAATGGCGAGGTAATATGCGGCGGATAAACCTCCCGGGCCGGAGCCGACAATTGCCACTTTGTCGCCATATTCTTTTTCAGGCTCAGGAGGCTCAAGGTTCATTTCAGGTTCGAGATCAGCGAGAAATCTCTTGATGGCCTTTATTGATACGGGCTGGTCATATTCACCCCTGGTGCAATCGGTTTCGCAGGGGTGATGGCAAACTCTTCCGCAAACCGCGGGGAGTGGATTATCTTTTTTTATAAGTTCCAGGGCTTCCTTGAATTTACCTTCCGCTGTAAGGGCTACATATCCCTGGACCGAAATATGAGCCGGGCACATTACCTTACAAGGCGCCACGCCCCTTTTATCAATGGAAAAAGCGTTAGGAATCGCCTGGGGGAAAAGTTTGCTGATAGCTTTTCGTTCAGATAAATTTTCATCAAACTCATTGGGCAGAATTACCGGACAATGGTTAGCGCATTCACCACATCCGGTGCATTTTAGAGGATCAACAAACTTGGCTCTTGTATGGACGCCCATGGTAAACCGGCCCACGTCGCCGGAAAGATTTGTGACTTGGGAGTGGGTCATGAGGGAAATATCAGGGTGCCGCCCTACCTCCACCAATTTTGGGGAGATAATGCACATGGAGCAGTCATTGGTCGGGAAAGTCTTGTCAAGCTTCGCCATGACTCCGCCGATGGCGTTGGATTTCTCAACCAGGTAGACCTTGAAACCGGCGTTAGCAAGATCCAAAGAAGCCTGCATGCCGCCTATGCCCGCGCCGATAACCGCCACGGCGCCGTATTTTTCCCCTTTGGTCCTCATATCAGACCCCGCTTCCTCAAAATTGGGAAAGGATCAACAAGGTGCTTTTTCAACCATAAAGGAGTTGCCTCGATTCCCATGGCAAGAGCCATAAGTTCAGTAATAAAAAGAACAGGAAGACCATATTTCTTGCCCCGTTCCTTTTCGATCTCTTTTTGCCGGGAGTCAAGATTCGCCTGGCACATGGGGCAGTCTGTAACAAAACAATCAGCACCGGCGTGCTTTGCGGCTTCCATTAAATCCCCGGAAAGAGAAACCACTACATCGGGCTTGGAAAGGGAGAAGCTGCCGCCGCAGCAATCGGTTTTAAAAGACCACTTGGCAATACCGGCGCCGAGAGTCTCAAGGATTTCATCAAGAGCCACAGGGTTCTCAGGGTTTTTCGCCTTTGTGATTTTTGGCGGCCGGACTGTTAAACATCCATAATAAGGAACCGCCTTAAGGCCGGCCAGAGGCTTTTTCACTTTGCTTTTCAATTTTTGAAGAACCTTTTGGTCGGCAAGAAAATCATGAATATGGAGAACATTGACAGGAGAGTTTTCCATTGCCCGTTCCTCTCGCCTGACCCACTCCAGGGCTCTGGAATTTTCCGCGAATTTCAGCCTTGAGAAGCAGGCGGCGCAGGGAACCACCACATCCTTTTTCTCTTTTTCAGCAAGAACAAGATTTCTCGCGGCCAATAGCTGGGCTAAAGGATCATTTAAAGCATGGGCGCTCGAAGCGCCGCAACAGGTCCAGTCCGTCAGTTCATGGAGTCTGATATCCAGACCTTGACAAACAGCCTGTATGCTCAGGTCGTACTCTTCGCTTGTGCCATGAAGGGAGCATCCGGGATAATAGCTGAGTTCTTCCAAGACTAATCTCCTTTTTTCGCCAGGTCGAACAGTCTTTTTACTTTTGGGTTTTTACCAAGGCGGGATGGAATGAGTTTCATTCGCCCTTTCTTGAACATCTCGATCCCAAGGTCCATATCCTGGGCAAAACGCCCGGTCATAAGTTTGTATTTTCCAATAAGAGAAAGCTCGTGAATCCTGCCTCTCTTTATCTCGTTAATAAAGACCCGGTGAAATTTTTCCACCATCGGTTCAGGACAGGGCACATTCCTCTTATTCCCTTCCTGGCGAAGGATGTCCATCATATGGGCGATTTCCACATTGTTCGGGCACCTGGTTGAACAGGTCTGGCACGAGGCGCACATCCAGATGGTCTTTGACTTCAGAACATCTTCTTCCATGCCGAACTGAAGCATTCGAATGATCTTATTGGGGCTAAAATCCATAAATGAAAGCATAGGGCAGCCCGCGCCGCATCTTAAGCACTGATAACATCCGTCAATTGGAACTCCCTTTGACGCCAGATGTTCCAGCAATCCCTTTTTTCCCATATCCAGATTGACAATGGCCTGGCTCATAAGCTCTCCGAATCCGATGTTTGAGTTTCCGATTTTATTGTATGGAAATCCATAATGAAACTTGTTCCTTTTTCCGGTACTGATTCCACTTCGATAGTGGCGCCGCATTCCTGGAGTATGCCGTAGCTAACCGACAGTCCAAGCCCCGTCCCTTTCCCAAACTCTTTTGTTGTAAAAAAAGGCTCGAAAATTTTGGGTTTGACTTCATCGGGAATCCCATGCCCTGTATCTGAAACAGAGACTCTTATTTTGTTCTCATCCTCAAGGTGTTTTGTAGTTATATCCAGGGTCCCATGCCCGTCCATGGCTTCTGCCGCGTTGAAATAGAGGTTGAGAAAAACCTGGGAGAGACGCATTCCGGAGGCGGTAACAGGCGGAACCCCCTTGCATAGATCAAGATCAATGATCACGTTGTGGAACACGGCCTGGTTTCTAATAAGATGGATTCCGTCTTTAATAATTTTGTTGATATCCACCACATCACAACTTGATTCGTCCTGTCTTGAGAAGTCCAGAAGCTCTCTGACTATGGTTTTGCACCTGTTGGTTTCCTCTATGATTCTTTCTATATCTTTACCAAAAGGACTATTTTCCTCCAGGTCTTCTTTAACAAGGCCGGCGAAAATCAGGACACCTGAAAGAGGGTTGTTTATTTCGTGGGCCACACCGGCAGCCAGACGACCTAGAGAAGCCATCTTTTCTGATTGAATAAGCTCCATCTGTTTCTGCTTGAGATTCTTCTGCATCCTCTCGACTTGGCTTAAGTCTGTAAAGATGCCGAAGCTGGCTGTTTCATTGCCCTCGTGGTCATAAATGATGCTGCCCGAAAGGCTAATGGGGATCTGGTCGCCGTTTTTCTTATAACCGATGACCCTGTGCTTTATGCATTTTCCTTTACCACCGAAATCAACGCTGCGCATTTTTCGCATAATTTCGTGGGCTGTGCCCTTGACGTATAATTTGCTGGTGTGAAGGGTATCAATGGCTTCCTGCTCGGTATAGCCCAGAAGGTCCTGGGCGCCTTTGTTAAAAAGGACGATGTTGCCTTTCATGTCAGCGGCGATAATGCCGTCCACCGATGATTCGATAAGGCCGTTCAAAAAGGCGTTTCGTTCTCTCAGTTGCTTCTCAACCCTGGCCAGGCGGGAGATATCCCTGAGATAGAAAAAAGTAGCTTTGTTGTTGCCCGGGGGGCGGAGGCAGAAAACCTCGATTCTCTGACCAATGGATTTTCTGTCAATACACGCGGTATTGAATTCATTGGAGGGCTCTTTAATGGCTTCCTGGTGCATCTGATCAAAAAGGATGGCCTCGATAGAGGGGATAACCTGGTCAAGTCTCTTGTCGAGAACCTCTTTCGCGTCAGCCTCAAAAAACTGATTAAAAGCCTTATTGGCGAAAAGGACTATTCCCAGGTCGTCAAGGAGGAAAATACCTTCAGAATTGATGTTTAAGATTTCCAAATAATTTTCTGAAATCTCAACCATCCCGGAAAGGGCGGGATTTTGAGGTATCCTATACATTCCTTTTCCTATCTTCCAATCCGCTCAAGAAGCTCAGGGACTTTAAGCTCCCATCCAATAGGATCAATCACCACCCCATCAGCCAACCCTTCCAACTCTTTTATAAATTCTTGGGCTATATCAAGACCGGCTTTGGCCTTTACCGGGGCTTTAGTCATTTTCTCTATTACCGAGGGAGGAACTTTTGAGATGCCGGGGACTTCGTTAAGATAGCGAGCCATTCCAACAGACTTAAGGAGCATGATTGTAACAAGAACCGGCTTGCCAAAAGCCTTGGATTTTTCCAGCAGCTCCTTGGTTTTCTCAATATCGAATTGTGGAGATGTAACAAATGCCTGGGCCCCTGCTTTGGCCAAATTCTCCATGTTTCTTAAGGATTCTTCCATCTGGCTTAGGCCGTCAAGGCATTCAATGCCGACACCACAATTAAAATCAGTGGGGCTTTTCAGTTTTTGTCCACCAAGGTCCTTGCCCATGTTTAGATTTGACAAGGCTTTTATCATATCCATATGGTCAAGGTCAGCCACCGGTTTGGTTAATGGATGATCACCATAGGAAGGGTCTTTTCCCTCCTCAATAATCACGTGGGTAATTCCCAAAGCCCAGGCGCCCAAAAGATCACCTTGTATGGCCAGCCTGTTTCTGTCTCTGAAGTTCAATCCCATAATCGGTTTTAAACCAATGGAGTTAAGAGCGTGGCAAGCGGCCAAAGGCGTCATTCGCATTATGGCGTCGTGAGAATCACTAATCATCACTCCGTCAACCCGCCCTTTAAGGCCCTCGCCGATCTTGAGAAGTGATGAGACATCTGCTCCTTTGGGCGGCTCCAATGAAACGATAACTGAAAGTTTTTCGGCGCTCCACAGGCAGTTAGAATTCATACCATCTCCTTACATCATTGCCTGGTTTATTCATTTACCCAGAACGTTTTTTACGGCTGGTTCAAGGTCAATAATTCCAAAGACTTTAATCCGGCAGCAGAAAAATACTCGCCCTCAAATACACCTCTTTCCCGTGTCACCTGTAAAAAAAAGCTACATCAAGTCCAATAATCCTCTTGTTGATTCGGCTGATATGATTTTCATTTGATCGCGATTAATGGCCTTGTACGCGACATGGTCTTAATTCCATATTTTAACCTATTATTTCTGATTATTAAAAGCAACTCTTATCCCTCCGACACGCCCTTTTTCCTCCGGGGATGTCTCGATTCGAAAAAGGACATTCCTTCCATTTGTCACTCTTCAGAGAGGTCGGGTTCTATCTGGGCGAAGTCACATATGAAGTTAAAAACGCTGCCTCTGCCCTTCTTGCTTTCCACCCAGATTTCTCCTCCCATCATCTCGGCTAGTTCTCTGGCGATGGAAAGCCCCAATCCGGCGCCGGAATATTCCTCGGTCAATGAATATTCCGCCTGGAAGAAAGAATCGAATATTTTGTCTATGTCGCTCTCTTCGATGCCTACCCCGGTATCTGATATCTTGAAAAGAATGGATATTTTTTCTTTACTTTTCTCTTTTTCAAAAATCTCCAGAGCCACCGATCCGACCTTGGTGTACTGAATGGCGTTTATCACCAGATTGTTTATTACTCTTTCAAAAAAAAGGGGGTCTCCCAAAAGAAATTCCGGGATGGTTTCCTCAATAAAATAGATAAATTCGAGGCTCTTTTTTTCGGCCTCAATTTTGTATGTTTCACACATTCTATGTATGGCGCCGTGGATATTGAACTTGAGGCGTTTGGCTTTGATTTTTCCTGAATCGATTTTCATCATCTCAAGAATAGAGTCCACCATGTTTAATAGTTGATTCCCATTTACTTTTATTCGCTCGATAAATTTCTTTCTCTTGGAAGCATCCATGTCGGGTTTAAGGGACAACAGGGAGGCCATACCTAAAATGGCATTTATGGGAGTTCTGAAGTCGTGGCTCATCTTTGAAACGAATCTGCTTTTTAGAAGGTCCGACTCCTGGGCTCTTTTAAGAGCTTCTCTTACCTGATGGGAAACCAGCTTTCGTTCGATGGCGTAACGAATTACCCGCCACAGCAACTTTTTCTCAAATTCTCCTTTAACAAGATAATCTTCGGCTCCGGCTCTGACTGCCTCAATTGCCAGAGCCTGGTCGTCGTTCCCGGTAAGCAATACAAAAGGCAGCTTTGGCGCCAGGCTGTAAGCCATTTTGAAGGTCTCAAGGCCTTTGCTGTCAGGCAGGGAAAGATCAAGAAGAACCACATCCACATCGCCCTTTGTCAGTCTTTCGTTACACTCAAAAAAATTGGCGGCCACCTCGATATTAGCGTCATATTTGTTAAGGAGCACTTTTACGAGGATAACATCCTCGGGATTATCTTCCACAAGAAGAACTCTGATGGTCTTTTCTGTCATTACTATTCCAATTACTTTGCAAAAAATGTATTCTGACACAGGTGAATAAAAAGGCAAAAGCAAATTTTTTGCCACCAGGTTATTGATCGGTTACAGGCACAGGTGATCCGCTATGGCAGAACAAGAGATAGCTCTTAAAATCAGAAAGGGAAACGAAATAATTTTTCTGGCCGAAACCGTCATTATAGTCCCTTCAGACGCCCCTGATTATCCCGAAAAAATCACCTGTTTTTGCAAGGGCAGTCCAGCCAACGCCAAGCACGCCTATTATACTCTTAGCCAGATCGCTCTTATGGACTTTGAGGAACATGCCCTTGATATGACTGATTTACCCCAGGGAACGGTTATCTCTCTTGTGAAAAACTCCCTTGAAAAATCCATGGACGCCGGCCTTGTGATCGCAAGGGACACGGAAGGGAAGGTCTCTGTTTTTGCCCACGAAAATGTGGATAAGTATCTTCTTCTCAAATTCGCCAACCGTTATTGTACAAGATGGATTCGCCTTGACATCTGACCCGGCGTCATTCGTTACGATCCCTGATGAATAATGGGGGCAAATACATTTTGATAATATCTGATATTTTTAATCGCTAACGTCTTGATTTATTTGTTAAAGAAAATTCTTTTTAAGCCGATAAATAATAGAGAGAGAATATCTTCTTTTATCTAAATAGTTCCTGTCCTAAAACCCGGACAGGGCTGATTTCGGTTTCTGAGCCAGGAATGAGAAATTTTTTACAAGGTCAAGGAAATCAAGGATTTGAGCGGAGGCGTACTCATGTACTCCCCACTATCAAATACGAAGATTGACGCCGAGATTGGGAAAAAGGGCCATTCCTGGACAGAAACTAAACAGATTTGGAGAGAAAAGTGCAAACAGTTGAAAAACAGCAAGAGGATCAATTTCTCAATATAGGCGCGGAGAAAAACGAGGATCAGCTTCTTATTGTAAAGGCTGATGAATTATCCCAGGGAATAAATATCGGGCAGAACGTCTTTGTGGATATTCCCATAGAGGGAGATATCCGACGTTGCAGAGGGAATGTCCTTGGCCGTCATAAAGATGATTTTGTTGTACTGAGAACCCCTGTTTCCAACTCGAAAAAGCTTGCAATTAACAATGGCGATGATCTTGATGTAAGATTTTACGACAAGGGAAATCTGCATAAATTCAAGGCGTCCCTGATAGGGCAGGGCACGGTGCCTGTTAAAGTGAGCCTGACCAATAAGATAAGTTGCGATAGCGCATTGGCTTGAGATTTCTCCGCTTTTAAAGGCGTCAACGACTTTTCCCAAAGACCGTTTCACCTTTTTACTGAAATCTTTTTTGGGCATAACGCTGCTCCTTTGTATGGTCAAAAGTGAATTGAAAAGTAAGGTGCTGGAAATGAAGATCTACTGAAACTGTAAAAGGGCGTCCTCAGAAACGGCGAGGGTCGTTAGCCCGAATTATTCATGAGAGATCGTTACGAGCCGCTTAAGTCGCTGTAAAGTCAGGGAAGCTCTTTCGATATTCCGCAGACGTACTCATGCAGTACGTTGAGGACGGATCGAAAGGAATGACGCCGAATCTACAGATGAATCAGGCGGCGCAGTAGATTTATCCTGAATAATCCGGGCTAAATGAAGAAACAGAAAAGATCATACTCTTGATTAAAGGAAATTTAAATGGATGGCGGGGGTTAAGAAAAAGAAGAAAATCTCAGTCGGCGTTGCGCACGCAACGGACATTTTCCGAATATTCGATAACAGAAAAGTCAACTTCACCATCGTAGAAACGCACTTGCCATGCATAATTGTCGTGGTCCTCAAGCAATGTTGAAGACCAATATGTATAACAGTAGTAGTAGGGATTTAGCTCTGACGGCCAATAGCAACCTCTCGCTGGACCCTCGTCCCATAAACAGCCTTCACATGGAACATTCCAGCAACCCGAATCCAAGAACTCATCCGTCACACCGCATTCACCGCCGGTTTCAGTATCCGAGCACCCGCGAATCAGGGTTCGAAGCTCCGAGATGGAAGGTAGACGCCAATCACTGTACCCGCCCAAATCCAGGTTTTCACATAAAGCTTTTGCCTCAAGCCATGTATACCATTGGTCATCCTCAATTTGCCACATCAGGCCGGAGGATGAATCAGTCCATACACCACTGCCGGAGTCATCATCATCATTGTCGTCGTCATCGTTCTGCGTTGAATCATCGTCGTCGCTATCATTGTTGTCATCGTCTACAGTATTATCATCATCGCCACAGTTAGAAGAAAGGGCATTGCATGAAGCCATCACGGCCAAACTCAGGCAAAGAATCAGAACTATTAATAATCCAATATATATTAATCTTATTGGCACCTTTGAAAAATACACTCTATTCCGTCCTTTCTTTGCTGTAGGGCTTTTCAAAACAATTGGGCATGCCCCAAAAATATTAATTCATGGATGCCCGGAAACTGGAAACTCAATTTATATCCCTAACGCAACGTACAGAGAAGATGGTATAACTGACACCCCATCCTCTTATATAACCGCTTCCAAAACCGACGATCCACGCATATGTATCATACGACCCCGCGATTGCGGATGACGACCAGTACTCATATCTGGCGCCTTTCAAGTCCTCAGGCCAATAACGACCACCTGAACCCGGGCCACCGAAAGACTCACAGCCTTCCTCGCAAACTAAAGTCGAACAATCAGATTCCAGACAACTATCCGTTACACCGCATTCACCGCCGGTTTCAGTATCCGAGCACCCGCGAATCAGGGTTCGAAGCTCGGAGATGGAAGGCAGGCGCCAATCATCTTTTTCATTCCAAGTTAGGTTTTCACAATAAGTTTTCGCCTCGCCCCACTCATCACAGCATTTCCAGTCGTTTTGCCACATCAAACCAGACGTTGAATCCTCCCAGACTTCTTCGCTGTCGTCATCATCGTCTGTAGTATCGTCGTCTGTTGCATCGTCATCATCAACTGTGTCATCATCATCGTCATCTGGCGCAGTGTCGTCATCATCGATATCATCACCATCGTCGTCATCGCCTGCCCCAGACGAAGGGCATTCATCAGAAAAGCAGGAGAGGAAAACCATCGCGCCAAATATGAGGCTCGTAAGTAATAAAAGCAAAATAATCCATTTTAAGCGATTCACTTCTCCTCCTTTCCAATAATCGACCGAACGCATCTAACAAAGCAGCTATTGATAATTCCACCAACAGCAACACTACCACGGTAAAAATCGACCATCCATATAAAGCTGTCAGTGCTATCAGAGGATGACCAATACAAGTGCCCATCGCCCTTCAGTTCCTCAGGCCAATAAAGACGGCCTGATCCAGGTCCTTCACGA
Source organism: uncultured bacterium (assembly GCA_964430795.1). GTDB lineage: Bacteria > Lernaellota > Lernaellaia > JACKCT01 > CAYSHR01 > CAYSHR01. The sequence continues at coordinate 774 of CAYSHR010000009.1, read as the reverse complement.
ATTGAACATCCAAAACAAGAAAAATTAAAGCAACCTGAATCCACACATGAATCCGTTACACCGCATTCGCCGCCGGTTTCAGTTTCCGGGCACCCGCGAATCAAGCTGCGAAGTTCGGAGATGGAAGGTAAACGCCAGTCGTTGTACTCACTCCATTTCAGATTTTGACAATAAGCTGCTGCTACATTTCCTCTAAAACAACAATCATCGCCATTTTGCCACATCAAACCAGACGTTGAATCCTCCCAGACTTCTTCGCTGTCGTCATTATCATCATCGTCGTTAGAGGTGTCGTCATCATCATCATCCGCAGTGCCATCGTCGTCATCATCGATATCATCACCATCATCGTCATCACCCGAGTCAGAAGAAGGGCATTCATCAGAAAAGCAGGAGAAGAAAAATACCGTTCCCATTAACAAACTCGTAATTATGACAATCAAAATAATCCACTTTAACCTCTTCATTTTTCCTCCTTAAAGAATAATTTGAACAGGTTTACTTCTAATAACCGGGTTTGATAATTCAACCCACTCCTTTAACCATTGCACATGATACTGCCAATGATGTCCCTTTTAGGTATTCCGGGAGGTATTCCGGGTATTCCGGGTATTCCGGGGACACAATACTTATATTCCGGGGTATTCCGGGGGTATTCCGGGGGTATTCCGGGGACACAATACTTATCTCTCCTTCTTTACGCAAGGACCATCCAGTCCCATCCAAATTATACCATGTCACATTTGTTTTCGATAACGATAAATAATTTACCTC
>CAYSHR010000008.1:0-19810 GCA_964430795.1 uncultured bacterium | reverse complement strand
TCTTGAAAGTTTTATTCACCAGATCGATTCTTACAATCGCTTTTTCTCTCTCTTCTCTGGCCACTCTATTCACAAGAAGGTCTGTGGCTCTTCTCAGGGCGCCGATAATCGAATCTCCATTGGAAAACTCTATTTTTGCGGTTTTTTCAGGGTATGTGAGGCTGACAAAAAGAGCGCTGCGGTTTTTCCTGTAAAGGCTTGGATAACTGTCTCCTCCGGCGGGTTCAGGATTTTGCAGAAGCTTCTCTTTGGCGAAGGTGATGAGAAAATCTCGTTCCAGGTCGGTAAGTTTGACCGAATCAACCTTTAGGTCGGGGCCCATATCCGATAACTCCGAACCCCTGTCGCAAGAGAGAAATATAAAAAGAGAAAACAGAATCAAAATCGGAACAATTCTTTTGATATAATGAGTCGAGAGTTTCAAATCATCCTCCTGAAACCAAGTATGGTAAAAACATGTCTACAAAATTCTAAAAGAAACAGGAGGGCATTGTATATAGAAGGCGCCTTAATTTCAATAGATGTCCCTGGGCATGCCTGTTTTTTGTAATCGTTCAGATGCTGGAGGGCTTTTTGGAAAAGCGGGGACATGTACTTGTTACGTGTCCCCGGATTTTCTCATTTCCTTAATATCATTGACAATGCCGGCTATCGTTGAGAAATGTGGTCATCTCCCCCGAGCTCAAGCCGCCCCCTTGTCACTGAACGATTACTGTTTTTTGTTGATATTCCTGTCATATTCCGGATAATGCCCGGCATGGGTGGAATTAAAAGCATTCAGATTGACACGGAGAAAGGTTGGCGTGGAGGACAGCGCCAGGTAGAGCTTCTATGTAAAGGGCTTGCCGAAAAAAATCACCATGTAACTCTAATTACAAAGCCCGATTCAGTTTTAGGACGTAAGCTTTCTGTGGCCGGCATAGAAGTTGTGGAAGTCAAAACAAGGTTTGAGTTCGATCCTTTGGCTGTGGATAAAATCGTATCAGTTATAAGAGACAAAAAGCCGGATATCGTTGGGATGCACACCAGCCACTCCCATACCCTTGGCGTATTGGCAAAGCGATTTATAAGGGGAGATGCCAGGTTTGTTGTTACCAGAAGAGTGGATTTCAAACCAGGCAGAGATCCCCTTAACAAATGGAAATATCTTAGAGGTCCCGACGCCTACATAGCCATATCCAGCGCGGTCAAGAATGTTCTAATTAATTCAAAAATAATGAATGAACAGGTTCACCTTGTTCATTCAGGGGTTGCCCCGGTAAAAATTCCAAGAGGGTCCAGAAAGAAAATTCTTGAGGAATTGAAGGCGCCGGAAAAAACTCTTCTGGTGGGAGATGTGGCTTCCCTTGTGGATCATAAGGGGCATAAATATCTCCTGGACGCCATTCCCGCGGTAATTGAGGAAATCCCAGGGGCTCTGTTTGTTCTGGCAGGTGAAGGCAATCTGAGAAACGCCCTTGAAATCCAGGCTCAAATTCTTGGAATTACAGACAAGAACATTCGGTTCCTTGGACATAGAGACGATATTCCCGCCCTTCTTGGCGCCATGGATTTATTTGTAATGACAAGCCACCTTGAAGGACTTTGCACCAGCATTATTGACGCCATGCTGGCAAAAGTCCCTGTTGTAGCCACAAAAGCAGGAGGCATTCCCGACCTGATAACTGATAGGGCAACCGGACTGCTGGCCGAAAATAGATCGCCGGACAGTATCGCGAAAAAGTTAATCCAGGCTCTAAAAAACGCGAGCTTTAGAAAAAAAATCGCCAAAGCCGGAAACATAAAAGCCGGCGAGGAATTTACATCACGGAAAATGGTGGAATCGACAATTGACGCATACCAAAAAATTATCAATACGCCAAAGCCTAAAGGCCATAGATTGAAAATACCCTTTATCTCCAGGTCCTGAATCCGGACTGAAAATGGTTTGTAAAATATTGCTTTTTTAACGCGGCAAGTAAATGTCCCCGTTTTTCAAAAAAAGCTCCCCTGTAACTGAATAGTAACACACAAAGATCGAAAATCCTTGACTTTTAAAGGAATCATTGGTATCTGATAAATGTTACTTCTTATCCAAAGGGAGAGGAATATGCGTAAGTTTGTTTTCATGGCGCTTTTGATGGCTTTTATTCTCAGCATGGCGACATTCGCGATGGCTGAGGAGCAACTTTTTGAGGTCAAAATAACGGACCTTATTGATAATTATGGGTTTAAAACCAATTGGGGCAATGTCTATCTCAATGACAGGGATGTGAAAAATCTGACTCACGCCGCCGCATACCTGAAGCCCATTACCCTTGGGGACTTTAAAACAGATAAAGGGCACATTGTCATGCTTAAAGCAATCAGCTATAAAGCAGGTGTGGCCAAATTGGTTGTTTATCCGATAAAAATGAAATAATTCAGTTAATGCATAAAAGCCTGGGACTTGCCATAATGGAAGTCCCTTTTTATTTTTTATCGAGAGGGAACAGGGCGTCTTTGCTTTTCAATAAATAAAGGTTATATTCAGATATCAATGGAAATTTGGGGAGAAAAAATATGAGTTGGTGTAAGGAATGCAATAAAGGGCTCCCGGATAATCTGGAAAAATGCCCCGAGTGCGGTGGCGTGTTATTTGAGAATCCGGTAAATGAAGAGGAGGCGCCGTTACCGGAAATCAAATGGCTGGTTGTAGCCAGGAAAACCGGTTTTGTCCTTGGCTCATTAATCAAATCCAGGCTTGAAAGCGCCGGAATTCCCACCATGGCCAAAGGATCGACTTTTCAGGCTGTTCAGACATATGTCACCCCTGACACCAGAATTCTTGTGCCTGAAAACCATCTTGAGGAAGCAAAAGCTATTGTTGACCAGATGCTCGCCTCCGCAAAAGATGGTCTTTTCTGCAACGTATGCGGTTCAGCCGTCTCAGAGGAAGATGATGTATGCCCAAATTGCCGCGCTGATTTTCGTGCCCAGGAGAAGGAACCCCCCTATGATTTTTTAAAATCCATCCAATGGGTCACCGTGGCCCAAAATACTGGTGAGATATTGGGAAAACTGATTAAAAGCAGTCTGGAAAATGACGGCATCCCTGTTACCATGACAGGGTCCCAGGCCGATTCAGTACTTGTCTACGACACCTTTGACTCAAAAATCAGGGTGCCCAAGCGCTTTTATGATCGGGCAAAAGAGATCGCCGATGATATTTTGAGCGGCGCTAACGAATTGGACAATTGCCTTAAGTGCGGCGCGGAAATTTCTGAGGAAGATGAGGTCTGCCCTAAATGTGGAGAGGAAATCACCTTTGGTGAACCCTCGGATGACCAAAGCTAAGGAGCGGGGTTAAGTAGAACAATAAAGAAAACCGGTATCGTCTGTTCGGCTCCCTGTTCCCTGCTCACTGTAAAGCAATAAGACCGAAATTATGATCGATGTAAAGACGCCCTTTGTGGGGAATGGGTGTTTTGATTGACTGGTATCCCAGGGGATATGTCCATAAAACCTCCCCGGTTTCACCATCCAGGGCATATAGAGTTCGAGAGAAGTTTTCAACAAAATAGATGACGCCGTCCGGTTGAGTCGCCGCGCTTATATAAGCCGCCACATCAAGACCAATGGTCTCCCTGGTGGTCCATAACTTGACTCCATGAACCCCTCCCTCTCTCTCTTCTTCTTTATAAGCCGATAGGTGGCCGTAGAGAGAATTGTTGATGATTATCTTTTGGGCGGGAAGATAGGTCACTGTCAACTGGTCTTCGGATTCGGTAAAGCCTATATCAGTCTCAATGCTCCACCTGTGGGTTATGGGGTTTGTGGAGTAGTCAAAGCACCTTAACATTGGCCTCTCTTGTTCCGAGTTCGGATCAAAAGTCACGATAAAAAGTCTCTTGCCCTTGATATCCAAAGTTGGCGTTGAACTGGAGAATCCTAGAGAATCAGCCCGCTCCATCAACTTTATTTCTCTTTTGGATGAGCTATAAGCAAACCGCAAAATCTCTCCATTTACAAGAGCAAAAAACTCTTTACCATCCCCAGCCAAGGCGTTTCGCAAAAGGACCTTCGCCCATCCAAACTGGGGGTCAGGCAGAAAGGGCGGGTTTATTCTAGACAGGTCCAGACTGTCATAAAGGGTGCCCGAGTCGCCGTCAAAAAGGAGAATTTCACCCGAAAGTAATGGCAGGGCGATATTTCCATCAGGCAACTCCAGGGCGCCGCCCGCTGGAACATCACCGAATCCTCCCAAAAGACCGCCAAAATCATTCCGCCATATAAGCTCTTCAAGCCCCCCTGAAAATTTCTGAATTCGTCCCCAATCGGGCATAAATACATCTCCTTCCGAGTCCACATTGGCAAAGGTTGTAAATGTCCCGAGATTGAAAGACCTCTCGTTCAGGATTTGTCCGGTTTCCGGATGAATTACCTGAATCGCGGAATAGACGCCGATGACCATATCTATGCCGGCTGGAGGAGAAAAGCTGATTGGGCCGGGTCCCAAAACCCTGTATATTTTCCCACCAACTCCAAAGGAAGTCTCGTGAGCCGGACCGATTACAGGACCGGAAAATGGACTTGGCGACTTGTCATTAAGCTCAAAAAGCAGAGAGGGCATGTCGCGTATGCCCTCTGTTTCCACTGAATCGGTGCACGCGTTATCACCATGAAGCCGGCCCCACCTGGGTGTTGAATCAAAAGGTGGAGAAGTTTCCTTTGAGGCTTTATCATCCTCTTTTTCAATATCGCAGGCCAAACTGAACAGAAGAAATATTATCAGAAAAGGAAAAACAGTTTTTCCCATGCTCTTTAGTCCTTCACTTTATTTACTGAGAGGCGACCAGGATTAGTCATGATGAATAATCCTGGCTAATGTTGTATTATACCATCAATTCGGGTTACATTATAATGTGTGGCCATTGTTTTTAAGCATAGGGGGGCGAGGTGAAAAATCCCACAGGTAAAACCCTTATCTGGCGTCATGATTATCTGCCCCTTCTGTGTATCGGGATTATTATTTTCGTTTGTAATATGGCAAACATATTTATTTTAAGAAAGCCTCTTTATATTTTTGCCACTCTGCCCTTGCTTGTTTTAACCATCATGGCTTGGAAAAAGGTTCGCCGAAAATAAGGAAAAATCCTATTTATGCCTGTAGTGTTTTTGGTCGCCGCCTTATTGATTCTGGCTTTACTTGCTTACCATTACACCGTAAGAAGAGGGACCAGGTGGGCGGTCATCTTTACTTTAAGCGCCATCCTTTTTGGGATGTGGCACGAGGCAAATCCATTAAGAGAGCAGGATCCCGAATATATGTTTTCCAGCCAGGCGATAAAAATATTGGGCTTGCCTGTTGTGGGAATAATTGGCTGGATAGAAGTCATATATCTTAGCTGGTTTCTATGCGACACTCTTTTTCCACGAATAATGAGAAGAAGAATTCTCATTGTGCCGGCACTGTTCTCGGGATTGATGGCTTCTCTTTTCGCTCTCTGCATCGAGACAACGGGAATCGCCATGGGGTGGTGGATATGGCGGGCGGACCGCCAGAGTATAATTTTTCCCATGGGGGGCTGGGCAACCCAGGTTTTTCTATTTTCAACTCTCTTCTTCGCCGTTTTTCATTCCACAAAACAGACCAGGGTAATTCTTCTGGTGGCCTTGATTATTGTCGCGCCATCCTTTATCCCGGATTTTGACCGCCATTGGTTTGCCCATATTCTAAAACTTACCGGAGGGCTTCTCTTTTTCTTCTCTGCCCGGTTTGAGCCAAGAAGCTGGGCTGTTCCTCTGTCGGGAGATGGTGTATACTTGGGGATAACAAAAGAGAGTTGAAGTGGGAAATCTCGGTTCAAAAAAGAAGATGAGTTCAAGAAAAACACCTCAGCCCGGCATGCCGGACAAGGCGCCCTGCTGGTGTGGCAGCGGTGTAAATTATTTTGATTGTCACAAGCTATGGGACCTGATCCATGAAAGGAACCAGCCGCCCCTGGCATGCAAAAAACCCGGTCAGTGAGGCAAGCCCCGGGCTCGGGATGGCGAGGTCTCGCCAAAAAAAGGCAGGAAAAAATTGAGTAAGCTTTTTAAAAAAAGGCATTAACAGACAGAAGAGAAATTCAACTTGCTATTCTGGAATGATTATCCGGATGTGATATTATTCGCCCTTTGAATTACACAGGAGAAAAGATGGCGCCAAAGCTTGTACCAATGGTAATTGTAATCGGGTTGATTCTGGTCTTTACCTGGCTTCTTATCAGAAGCTTTTTAAAAGCTACGAGATTCGCCATAACATTGGCAGTGGCAGGGGCGGTGGGTCTTATAATAATGTTTTCGATTTTTAGTGATGAAGTGGTTCCTGTTTTTAAGCAGATATTCTCTTTTTTCCCCTTCTGAGCCCCCTTGACAGGGTGATTCGCCGGTCGTGTTGACATTGTAAGAAAAAAGGATCCTCGATCCCGACCAGGGGTAGGGGGGTAAGTCTGCTCAGGTTTCCACCTACTTCACTTGCCAATGCAAAATCTCGAAAAAATCAGGTTGATAACATCATCGGGAGTTGTTTTGCCGATGATCTGGCCAAGGACTCGGGCCGCCTCCTCGATTTCAAAGGCCACAAGTTCCGGGCTCAGTCCTTTATCGAGAGCTTTACGCCCCTGATTTAAACTGGAAAGACCCGCCAGAATCAGTTGTCTGTGGCGCGCGTTGGTTAGCATGGCCTCGTCTTTTTCCATAGCGCCGCCGCCGACAATCTTGATAATCTTTTCACGAAGGTATTTTATTCCTCGTCCGGTCTTGGCGCTTATAGCAAGGGCGCCGGCGCCAAATTCAGTAGCGACTTTGCGGGCGTTCCGATTTTCCATAAGGTCGATTTTATTCACCACCAGCAGGGTTTTCTTCTCTTCCAACTCCCGTTGAATTTCTCTATCCGCGGCTGTAACTCCTTCCGCGCCGTCGCAAAGCAGCAGCACAATATCAGCCTTCTCAATCTCCTCCATGGTTATCTTTACGCCTTCTGTCTCAATAGGATCATCTCCTTCGCGAATCCCCGCTGTATCGATAAGGCGAAAGGGAATGCCGTCCAGATTGGCATAGGCCTCGATAGCGTCCCTGGTGGTTCCGGGTGTTGGCGTGACAATGGCTCTTTTTTTGTCCAGCAGGATGTTGAGGAGGCTGGATTTACCAACATTAGGGCACCCTGCTATTACACAAACAGCGCCCTCCCTATATAACCGGCCTGAGCCAAAAGTGGCGAGAAGCTTTTTCAGATCGTTTACAACTTTTTCAAGAAGGCCGCGGATTTTGTCAACGTCGAGATTCCCAATCTCCTCTTCAGGAAAATCGATGTTCAATTCCAGAAGAGCTTTAGCTTCCAAAAGATTCTCTCGAAGCCTTGATATTTTGCCGGATAGAGCTCCTGATAACTGGCGATGGGCGGCGATAAGTCCGGCTTTTGTCTGAGCCAAAATAATGTCTAATATGGCCTCAGCCTGAACAAGATCGATTCTGCCAAGCAAAAAAGCTCTCCTTGTAAATTCGCCGGGCTGGGCTATTCGTACGCCGATATCTACAAGAGCGTCCAGAACCGCCGCCGGCGCGGCCATGCCTCCGTGTGTTTGTATCTCAACAACATCCTGGCGTGTATAGCTGGCCGGACCGGGCATATAGCAAGCCAGAGCCTGATCAATAATTTCGCCTTTTGTGGTTTTTATATGACCCAGGATAAGTTTTCTAGGCGCCCACTCCCTCTTTTTATTTTTGGGATAAAAGAGTTTTTTAGCGTAAAAGAATGCCTTGTCGCCGCTTATCTTGACAACGGCAATTCCAGAAGGACCTGGATTTGTTGAAATGGCGGCAATGGTGTCGGTTGTTTTCATTATTATCCGAAGCTCAACAATTTCTCAAAGCTATAGGCGTCGGCGCCGTTATTCTGGCCCACTGAAATTCTGGGCAGAAGAAAAATGTCCTTCTCTTTTTCAGCTTTTCCCCTGATCCCGGTTACGCCGCACAAAAAACCGGCCCGCTTTGCCAATCTCAAAGAGCCCTCGTCCAGACCATCAACGCCATGGGAGAAAGCCACGGGCCCTTTGCCCGTCTTTCTTAAAAAAGTACGAAAGCTATTTTGCCACATCGACGCCTTGTCTATTTCGCCATTATCAGTATGAGCGGCCAGGGGATTTTTTTGACAACCGAATTCCCAACCCTTATCTAAAAGCTCTCTCACCTGGTCCCAGTCAAGATGCCGACTCTGGTCCGTCTCTTTTTTGCTTTTTCCTCCAAGGCGGCAAAGCCAATCCAGGCAGAACTCTCTTTTTGATTCCTTTATAACCATGGATTTAGAAACCACTTTCTCAATGAACCGTCCCGGTTTGTTTTCAGTGACAATAAGATCAATAATAAAAGAACATTCTTTTGGCATTTCCTCATCCGGAAAACAGGCGATAAGTTTTTCTCTATGTAAAAGAATATTCTCCGCGGCCTCTGATGCTCGGTCCCGGTCCAGGATCATGGATGTCCCAATGAGCCCTGTTGGAAGAAAAACCGTGGCTGTAATGCCCTTCTCTTCCAAAAGCGGCGCGGCCAGATGATAAGCGCTTTTGTAGCCGTTATCAAAAGTAAGGATGGCGGTAGGTTCGGTAAATGGCTGCCCTTTAAGGAAACGGCCGCAGTACCCGGCAAGACTGATGGTTCTGTAGTTTTCTGAAATAAAGGCGATATGTTGCTGAAAAGCAGCCTGGGTTATAGCGGCGCCCCGGGGCCTTTTTCTCACATCACTAAGCCCGGGGACAATATCTTTGTATGCGGGAATCACAACCTTTTGCCGCGACATTTTTCTGACCATGGACGCGACGCCGGTTTTGGACAGAGAATAAGCTATGGATTTTGAAAGATGGCCTTTCAGCGTCACCCCTCCTTCTGGACTCCGATAAATCTGAAGTTATTTATTAAAAGAGCCGGGGTTAAAAAGGCGCCAACCTCTCCCCACCATGAAGGAGTGGCCTTCTGGTCCCTGGATATCCGCTGAACGTTTCTAAAGGCTTCCAGGAATGACTGCATAAACCTGAGATTGGGAAGACCCTTTGAGATTTTCCCATCCTCGATCAGAAAAGTTCCGTCCCTGGTCATTCCTGTAAGCACGCCTTCTCTTGTGTCGATAAATCCGTTTATATAATGGAACCGGGTAACCAGAATTCCCCTTTTTACAGATTGAATCATCTTGTCCAGGTCCCCATCTCCGGGGGCCATGACAATGCTGGTGGCCATGGCGCCTTCGCCGGAATTTTCCGGCAGTTGGGCGTGTCCGGTGCTGTATGTTTTTGCTCTCGCGGCGCTGTGAGTGTCGTGGACGCATGATTTTGCTGTTCCATCCTTAAAAAAGTAAGTAGGGTTTTTTGGCATACCCTCGAAGTCGAACTGAACCCCAAGAGCTCTTTGATTGTAGCAGTCGTCATAAATTGTGATGTTGTCCCCCACCAGCTTTTGCCCGGACCGGCCCGCCAGAAAGCTAGTGCCCTCCTCAACCGTTTTAGAACCAAAGCCGATATATGAGAGCCATTCCAGGGCGTCGGCCACAGCTTTTGGTTCCAGAATTACCTGGTAATCCCCAGGTTCGATATCCGCCCTTTCCTCACCTTTGAGGCACTTGTCCAGGGCTATATCCGCCATGACCTCCACGTCGATTTCCTTTACTTTTCTTGTGACAACTTCGTCAAATCCGGTAGCGTGCCCTTTGCCGATAATGATCATCAATTCGGACTTTGAAAGAGGCGCGTATGTTCTAAGACCAACAGAATTCACAACAGCGACTTCGCTGTAGCCCGTCTCAAAAAGGCCGGAGGCCAGAGCGCCGTTTTCCCTTGCCAGGGCGCATATGGTTTTTACGGCCAGGGCTCTTTTTTCAGGAGTATAGGCGGCGGTTTCCCTGTCAAAAGTAAACAGAGGGCGATAAGCCTTCATGGTGGGCAAAGGAGGAAGGTCGGGAATTTCAGGAGTGGCTTTTGCGATAGCCTCAGCTTTTGAAAGAGTCTCTTTTAGCTGATCAAGGTCAAGGCCGGTGGTGGTGGCCACGCCTATTTTTTTTCCTATCCTGGCCTTTATCGAGACAGTGATCTTGTGAGTATGGAGATTCTGGTGAGCGTAATTGTTGGCGAATCTTGTCAGGCCCGAATCAGAAACAAAGCAGACCGCTGTTGCTTCGGACCGAGAGGAACGAAGGGCTTTTACCAATGCTCCTACAAGTTTATCTTTGCCAATCATTTTTTCCTCCCAACCGATATTTTTCTAAAACGTGCCGGACAGCACCCGTGGGCCACTCTCATTATCTGCATAGGTTGCCCTTTGCCGCAATTGGCCACTCCCCAAACCCTCCAGAGTTCCTCGTCACAAACCGCGTCGCAGGCACCCCAGAATTGAGGAGTAATGGCGGTGTAAACAGGGTTTTTTATCATCTGTCCCAGCTTGCCGTTTTCGATCAGCCGACCATATTCACAACCAAAATTGAAGTTTAGCCGCAAATCATCAATGCTCCAGCTTTTATTTATATCAAGGAAGATGCCCCTTTTTGTATCAGCGATAAGCTCTTCCAGAGAAGGGCCGCCCTTTTCATGTGCCAGGTTGATGTTTGTCATTCTGATCAAAGGGATTCTGGCCCATCCATCGGCCCGCATGGCGCCGTTGCTCTTTTCTCCAAGAGCCTTGGCAGTCTCTCTGGATGTCTGATATCCAACGAATGTGCCTTCTTTTACAATATCGAATTTCTGAGCCTTAACCCCTTCGTCATCCCAGCCGAAAGTTCCCAAGGCGCCGTCAATGGAAGCGTCTCCATAAAGATTAACTTTATTGCTTCCGTATTTCAGCTTTCCTAGACGGTCCGGAGTCATAAAAGAGCCGCCGGCCAAGCTGATTTCCGTTCCAAGAGCCCGGTCAAGCTCGGTGGGGTGGCCGCATGATTCGTGGATTTGCAGGGCAAGCTGGGGTCCGCCGATTATCAAATCCCATTGCCCTGTCGGGCACTGAGGCGCTGTTAATAATTCCAAAGCCTCTTCTCTTATCCTCTGACTGTTCTCCACAAGGCCAAGGCTTTGGATGTGCTCATACCCCCCCGCTGCCCAATCTCCATCATGGGAGCTTGGAAAGGACCTCTGCTGCACCTCGTCTCCATTATCCGCGATAGCCACAATTCCACCACCGCAATGGAGAATGTCCTGACTGAGATCGGCGCCGTGGGTATCCATGAAATATTTGTTTTCATGAATAAATTTCATATGCCCTTTAGCGGTGGTAATTTTTTCATCTTTTTGCAGAGTCTCACACGCTAAAAGAAGGAGTTCCACTTTCTTTTCAATGGGGACTTCAAAGGGATCAATTTTTCTCGGGCTTTCCCAATGCCCCCGCTCCGGCTCACGATCATCCAGCTCGGCTTTTTTCTCTATGGTCAAGGCCGAAGCTCTGGCGATCTCCAAGGCCAGGGCGGCCCGGGAAATAACCTCTTCCTCTGATAACTCACTAGTGGAGGCAAACCCCCAGGCGCCGGCGGCCAGAACCCGAATGCCTATTCCCATATCTCTTCTCTGGGAGATATTCTCAACAACCCGCCCTTTGACTTCAACTGACTGGGTAGCTGTCCTGACAACTCTGGCGTCGGCGTAATCGACCCCGGATGACTTCAGGTGATTAATGGCGATTTCCGTAAATTTCCTCAAGTCCGGCTTTTGATCTGGCATAGGGCATTCCTTATTAATAAATCGAACCGAATGGTACGCTTTAGCAAAAATAGTTTCAAGGAGAATGAAGGGCGGAATTAAAGGTTTTTTATATCAGCCCAAATTTAAAAACCGAGATTTTTCTTATTTTCCGAAAAATCTTTTTCGCCTATTGAAAAATTTCAGGCAAAAAAGAGACGAGAAATTTAATTGGCTGGACTGAAAATAACTTCATGGGAAATCCACATGGGATCCCTGGCGAATCTTGGTAATTTCCAATTCATGATAATTTTACACGCGCACTTTTCTACTTCCATGACATTAAAGGTGCTTGAGAGGATTTCACATTTCTCCACACGCCCTTTGGTTCCAACTAGAAATTTGATTTTTAGCATATTTTCCTTCTCTCCAAAATCAGCTTCAGAAACATCATAACAATAGCTAATCGCGGAGGATTTTGCCAAAATCAATTTTTCTATTTCAGAGGTTGAGGCAAGATGTTTGTCAGCGTCTGTAATAAACTTCATTTTTATGCCATTTTGAGAATAATCATAATCAGTTTTAGCTTTTATCGCGTTCTCAATTGATATTTCTCCGGCGTAAACCGTTGTTTTTCCTAGAATATTCGTCGCGGATTTTGGTTTTAACGTCAAAGCCAGGCCCTGGTTCTTTTCGTCAGCAAGAAGGAAGGCCGATAAAAAACATATCCCGATTACAAGAGCGAACATCACAGGCAATATAGTTGATTCTTTCATAATAAACATCCACATAATAACTAAACAGAAGGCTGGTTTTTCAACCAAAATTCAACCAACTTTACTTTGTTGAATGCAACAGATGTGCCAGAGGCCGGCATTGGGATGGGATGGCGGGAACCATGGCTAACCGATAGCCGCTAGTGTAATGTCAATGGTCAAATGTAGGAAAAGACTTTGACGAAATGACTAATTTCGTGGGCAGGCTTGTTGCTGACGGCGGCTCTCCGATGACCCACGCCACCGGAGAGTTAACATGCCGCTGGCTGTTCACCTTCTCGCTCTTTAGCTGTTTTTGCTCATGAAGGTTTTCATAAAATCAACCAGTAATTCTATTTGGCTGATGGAGGTGGCGTTGTACATTGAAACCCGGCAACCGCCCACGCTTCTATGCCCTTTGAGTCCGATAAAGTCGGCGTCCTTGCCGTCGGCGATGAATTTTGCCTCAAGCTCTTCGGTTTTCAGACGAAAGACCACGTTCATCACAGAGCGGTCCTCAACCTTGATGGGGTTGGAATAAAAGCCGTCTGATTCATCAATAAGACCATACAAAATTTCGGCTTTTTTCCGATTCCGCTTTTCCATGGCCTCGGGTCCGCCTTCTTCTTTTACCCAGCGCAGAACATTTCGAAGCATATAGATGCCAAAGGTGGGCGCGGTGTTAAACAGTGAATTCTTGTCAACGTGGGTCTGGTACTTGAGATAGGTGGGAAGATCAGGGTTGCACTTGCCAAGAATGTCATCCCTGATAATTACAAGGGTAACACCTGAAGGGCCGAGGTTTTTCTGAGCGCCGGCGTATATAATGCCAAAGGGTTTGGTGTCAAAATATCTCCAGAGAATATCCGAGGACATATCAGCCACAAGGGGCACGCCTTTTGTGTCCGGGAAATCAAAGTACTGGGTGCCCTTTATGGTATTGTTGCTTGTAATGTGAACATATTCGGCGCCGGGATCAAGGTTCAGGTCCTTTGGGATACAAGTAAAATTGTCGCCCTCTGACGAAGCCGCCACATTGCACTTGCCCAGAATTTTTGCTTCCTTGATCGCTTTGGCCGCCCATGTGCCGGTGTTTATATAATCAGCGGATTTGTCACCGCCAAGAAGGTTCATCGGCGCCATGGCGAACTGGAGACTCGCGCCGCCTTGAAGAAGCAGCACATGAAAATCATCACCAAGATTGAGCATCTGTTTGACCAGAAGGATGGCCTCATTATGAACCGCGTCAAATTCCTTTGACCGGTGGCTTGTCTCCATAACAGACATTCCGGTTCCCTCAAAATCCGTAAACTCGTTTTTGGCGTATTCCAGGGCATTAATCGGAAGGGCCGCGGGACCGGCGTAAAAATTATTTACTCTCTTCATGACATATGTCTCCCTTTATTGTTCTTTGATAAAATCCTCGATAATACCCGCTGCCACCTGTCCCACGCGTCCCATGTTTTCCTTGGTGCCGGCACCGATGTGAGGAGTCATTATTGTATTTGGCGCGGTGAGAATCGGGCTGTCCTGGGGTGGTGGGTCCGAGTAATAGACATCAGTGGCGAAGACTTTCACCTTTCCATCATTGAGAGCCTGGGCCATGTCGTCCACATTGACGCATCTTCCCCTGCCTGTGTTGATAATTATTACGTCATCTTTCATCTTATCCATGGTCTGGGCGTTAATGAGATTTTCAGTCTCTTTTACCAGGGGAACGTGAAGAGAGATTAGGTCGGATTTTTTCAGCAGTTCATCAAAGCTTACAACCTGTCCATAATCAGCGGGTTTTCCGGATTTTCGATAGACAACGATCTCCATGCCAAAAGCTTTCGCTCTTTTTGCCACCTCTGTGGCAATGTTCCCCATGCCGATAAGTCCAAGAGTCTTTCCGTATAACTCTGTTCTTTTAAGCTGCTTTTTCAGCCATTGCCCATGAGCCATGCCAAGGTGCCCGGAAACCACGTGGCTCGTAGCCGCGAGCATCAGGGCCATGGCAAGCTCCGCCACCGCGATTGCTGAAGCCGCGGCCGTATTCATTGTTTTGACGCCTATGGAATGAGCATACTCCCGGTCGATGTTGTCCATGCCAACGCCGCCGCGAATGATAAGCTTCAGGTTGGCGGCGCTGTCAATCCACTCCTTGGTGCATTTTGTGGCTGAGCGCACCAGGACTACCGTTGCCTCGGGAAGTCTTGATTTATCATCTGTGACCTCGCCGAATTTTCCCAGAAGCTTTGGGAGTTTGTCGTCAAAAGCGTCGGAAATTAGAATCAGCATGATTGCCTCCATTTATGAAAAACATTGTTAACTTATTCATCCAAAAGGCGAACCACCAATCCGGACCTGAGTTTTGGCTCAAACCAGGTGGATTTAGGCGGCATAACCATTGCCGCGTCAGCTACCTTCATCAGTTGGGATACAGATGTTGGATAGAGGAAGAAGGCTACCGCGCATTTGCCCGAATCAACAAGTCGCTCAAGCTCTTTGGCCCCTCTTATGCCGCCGACAAAACCGACTCTCGTATCAGTTCGCAAATCTTTTACATCGAGAATTTTGGAAAGAAGATTATCCGAAAGAATCTGGGAATCAAGAGAGTTTACAGGATCGTCTATGGGAAATGTGCCCTTTTTGCATTTAAGCCGGTACCATTTTCCCCCAAGATACATGGAAAAAACATGGGGCTGGTCCGGTATTGGATTTGCCGCGGGCCCAAGGTCAAACCTCACTGAAACCAGAGCCAGAAACTCATCAGGAGTATGTTTGTAAAGGTCCTTTACCACCCTGTTGTAGGCGAGGATTTTTAGCTGGTCATGGGGAAACAGGACAGCCATAAAAAAGTTGTACCCTTCGTTTCCAGTGTGATCAGGATTCTTCTCTTTTCTCAGAGCCCTTACTCTCTTGCCTGAGGCGCTGCGATGATGCCCGTCTGCTACATAAGTGCAGGGCACGCCTTTAAATGCCTCCTCAAGATTCCTTACATCCTCTTTTTCTATTACAACCCACAAAGCGTGGCGTATGCCGTCAGAGGCGGTGAAGTTATACATTGGGTCTGATTTTCGCGCCTGATCCACAAGTTGATCAATCTTCTTGTCAGCCCTATAAGTAAGAAAAACCGGCCCGGCGTTGGCATTTAAAACATCAACATGGCGGGTGCGGTCGTCTTCCTTTTCAGGGCGGGTGTGCTCATGTTTTTTTATAAGATCGTTTTCATATTCATCAACGCTCGCCGCGCCCATCACCCCTACCTGAACATGGTCGCCCATCTGCTGTTCATAAATATAATAGCCGGCGTTGATATCCCTGATTATTGCTTCGGTGTTAATAAGCCCCGTGAGGTTTTCCAATCCTTTCGCGTAGACTTCCTCAGAATATAAATCACTGTTGTCCGGAAGGTCTATCTCAGGTTTGACTACGTGAAGAAAAGAGATATCGTTTCCTTTTGCCATCTCTTTAGCTTCTGTGGAATCAAGAACATCGTAGGGTGGGCTGGCGATCTTCTCCACCAACTCCGGCTTTGGTCTATATCCGCGAAAAGGCTTTAAAACCGTCATTAATTCCCCCATGTCAGGCTGTTGTCCGAGGGAATAGATAGCATGTTACGCCATCCTTAACAACCCCTATTTTTTTGTAATCGTTCAGCTATCCGCGGCAAGGTTAGAGATCGGGAGACATGACCCCATTTCTTAATAATAGCCGGCATTGTCAATGATATCAGGGAAACGTGAGCTGGAGCCTGACTCATCGTTTACGCTCCCCTCGCTCTTTGACAGAGGGGTTGGGGTGAGGGTGGTCCGCCCACGACACGGGCAAGGCATGCAGTGAAGTTGGGGTTGGGTGATCTACTTGTCGGGATATTCGGCGCCGCAGCTTTGGCAGTAAACCATTTCGTCCTTTTGTCGTTTGGAAAGAACTTTATGACCACATTTCTCGCAAGGTGAATTTATCGGCTGCTCATTTGTGACAAAATCGCAATCAGGATAGTTTGTGCAACCCCAGAAAACTCTTCTTTTGCCTTTTCTTGCCAATTGTTCAACCAGAAGTCCCCCATCCTTGCCATCATTTGGGCATGGAATATTGGTATTGAAAGGGCGGGTCCCCCTGCATTTAGGATAACTCGAGCAGGAATAGAACCTGTTTCCGTACCTGCTTGTTCTTAGAATCATGGGAGATTCGCACTTTTCGCATTTGACGTTGGGATCAGGCTTTGCTTTGACTTTCGATTTCTTGTTGCCGTTTTTATCAAGGGAAATAGTATTTTTGCATTCCGGATAGCCCGAACAAGCCAGATAAGGTCCCCATTTTCCAACTTTCTTTATCATTGGGGAGTCGCATTTTTCACACTTCTCGTCAGTTATCTCATCCTCAACGATCTTGATTTCGTTGTTGTCATCACGAGAAAAATTTCCTATGTGATTGTTGACGCAATTGAGGAAAGGACCGTTCTTTCCAAATTTTATTACCAGAGGCTCATTGCATTTAGCGCATTTTAATTCTGTGGGCTCACCTACCTGTTTTACGTTTTCCATTTTTTCCGCGGCGTTTTCAAGTTTTGTCTCAAAATCACTCCAAAAAACAGATAGCAGCTTATGGGGATCATCCTTCCCCTCTTCAATCTTATCCAGATTCTCTTCCATCTGGGCGGTGAAGGAGACGTCCATGATATTAGGAAAGCTCTTGATAAGCAATCTGGTGACCGCCTTGCCCAGATCAGTAGGGCGGAGGCCGCCGCTGCCTATCTTGTCAACATATTCCTTCTCCTGGATAACCGAGATAATGGAGGCATAGGTTGAAGGACGCCCTATACCTAAACTCTCCATCTGTTTTATAAGAGCGCTTTCCGAATATCTCGCCGGTGGTTGGGTGAATTTTTGAAGGGGGTCGATGTCCTTGAACGCCAGGCTCATGCCCGGCTCCAGAGGCGGAATAGCCGTGGTTTCTATTTCATCATTTTTACCGCCGTTAATCTGCCTGGCCGCGGCAAGGAAGCCGGAGAATTTCTCAACAGTATTTGTGGCAGTCAGGGTATAGGGACCGCAAGCTACAAAGACAGTGGTCTGCTCAAATTTCGCCTTTGTCATTTGAGAAGCGATAAACCTGTTCCAAATAGCTCTGTAGAGACGGTATTGTTCGTTTGTAAGAAACCCTTTAATCTTGTCCGGAGGATTATTCAAAGATGCCGGCCTGATAGCTTCATGAGCGTCCTGAGCGGATTTTTTAGTCCTATAGAAATTTGGCTTTTCAGGAAGAAAGTTCTTTCCGAATGTATTTGAAATAAAATCTCTGGCGCCATCTATTGCTTCTTTGGCCACCCTGACCGAATCGGTGCGCATATAGGTGATAAGACCGGTAAGTCCTTCGGATCCCAGCTTTATTCCTTCATAGAGTTGTTGAGCGATTCTCATGGTGCGCTTTGGCGCCATACGAAGCTGGGAAGAGGCTGTCTGCTGCATGGTGCTGGTAATAAAGGGAGGCAGAGGATTCCTGTTTACCGGTTTTATTTTTATATCATCAAGCTTGTAGGGGTTCGTCTTTAGAAATTCCACAACCTCGCCCGCGTCATCCTTGTTATTCGGAACGAATTTCTTGTTGTTCTTTTTAGCCAGCTTTACTTTTAGAACCGGCGGCTCGCCGGCCTTGAGATTAACGAAAATTTCCCAGTACTCTTTGGGAATAAAAGCCTCAATTTCCTGTTCTTTCTCAACGACAAGGCGCATGGCGACAGATTGGACGCGCCCCGCGGATAATCCTCGCTTTACTTTCTTCCAGAGAATGGGGGAAATCTTATATCCCACAAGACGGTCGAGAATTCTCCTGGTCTGCTGGCTGGCGAAGAGGTTTTCATCTATAGGGCGTGGGTTGCCAAGGCCGTCGGTTATTCCGGATTTTGTAATTTCATTAAAAAGAACCCGATGAACAGGTTTATCATTGGCCTTTATGGCTTTGACTATATGAAAGGCGATGGCTTCGCCTTCTCTGTCAGGGTCAGGGGCCAGGAATATCTCCTTGGCGGATTCGGCGGCTTTGCGAAGTTCTTTGATTACCTTCTCTTTGCCCTTGATAGTAACGTATTTCGGCGCGAATTCCTTTTCAACATCAACGCCAAGCTTGGTTTTGGGCAGGTCTCTGATATGCCCGACGCTGGCTTTGACCGAGTAACCTCTCCCGAGATACTTTTTTATTGTGCGGGCTTTGCTGGGGGACTCCACGATAATTAATGACTGGCTCATCAAGCCTCCAATTTTTTGCGAAATAGTTTTCCCGGCATCTGTATCACCAGGTTCTTTAATTCAAGCTCCAATAAAATGGTGGATACCAACTCCGTTGTCAACCCCGAGCTGGAGCTTATATCATCAATATGTATCGGTTCCGAGCCGAGCTCCTTAAATACCGAGGCCTGATTTTTTGAAAGATCAGGTTTGGGCATTCTTTTTGTTACCTCATCAAACAAAGAGGTCTGGGCGTCCATTCTTCTTGCTCCCTCAGGCAAAATACTCTCAAGAACATCCATAGCTTCATAAACCGGCTTTGCCCCATCTTTGAGCCATTTCACGCTTCCGGCAAAAACCGGATCGTCAATGGGACCGGGAACCACAAAAACGTCCTTGTTTTGATCCACAGCGTATCTCGCGGTTATTCCGGCGCCGCTTTTTTTCGGCATGGCCACCACAAGAATGGCGATGGACAATCCAACGATGATTCGGTTCCGCCTGGGAAAATTGAAAGCCATGGGGGCTCTTCCCGGGGGGAATTCACTTATAACCGCCCCCTGCCCGGCGATCTGTTTCCCGAGAGCTCGGTGTTCTTTTGGATAGATATTATCGATTCCACTGCCAAGAACAGCTATAGTCCGCCCTTTAGCGCCAAGAGCGCCTCTGTGGGCTTCCCCGTCAACGCCAAGGGCAAGGCCGCTTACAATGGTTACGCCTGATCCGGCTATCTGTCCCGAGAGTTTTCTGGCAATTCTTTGACCATAATCCCCGGCTTTGCGGGTGCCCACAACGGCAAGGGAAAGCTCGTCCTCAGGTTTTATCCGGCCGATTACAAAAAGAACTCTGGGCGCGTCCCTGGTTTTTTTCAAATGTCGGGGATATTCATCCTGGTCAATATGAATTATCCTCCCTCCAACATTCTCAAGAGCGTGGAGGTTTTTGCTGACTTCATCCCAATTTGAAAAAGAACTGAGTTGATCCGCGATACGATCAGTGGCGCCGGCCTCTTTCAGCTTTTTCCTGGACGCGCCAATAAGGTTTTCCTCTCCTCCAAGGGTTTGGGAGAGCCTTTTCCAATGAACCGGTCCCATGGAGGAAATCATGCTCAAAGCCATTAAAATTTTGTTATCAGCCATAATAACCGCGTCGCTAATCAAAGATGGCTTAGGGTTATACGGAAAGTTTTTGGTTTAAG
>CAYSHR010000007.1:0-21357 GCA_964430795.1 uncultured bacterium | reverse complement strand
CAGGGGGTTGCCCCTACGAAAACGGAATGTTTACATCAACATGTAAACATTATGGGACATGCCCCCTTTTTTCAACAATGGCCGGCCTTGTCAATAATATTAGGGAAATGGGATCGTGTACCCCGATCTCATATGAAAATCCGGGGACACGTAACGAGTACATCTCCCCGCTTTTCCAAAAAACCCCTTGTAACTGAACGATTACGTCTTTTATGTGGAAGATCGTTGACAACCTTCGGCCCAACTGATAAAAAGTTTTCCCTGTTTTTATAACGGGTTATCAAGGTGATTCTCAACAATTTATATAACGTTTATTCTGGAGGATAGAGATGAGAGAGGTTTGGATCGTCAGCGCGGCTCGCACGCCTGTAGGCAGCTTTAACGGCATGCTCAAAACAACTACAAGCCCTGAACTGGGGGCCGTCGCAATCAAGGAGGCGGTTAAAAGAGCCGGGATCAGCGGTGATCAGGTCGATGAGTGCATTATGGGATGCGTGCTCCCAGCCGCTCTTGGCCAGGCACCGGCCAGGCAAGCCATGATCAAGGCCGGACTTCCGCCAAAAGTCGCGGCTCTGACTGTTAACAAGGTTTGCGGCTCCGGCCTTAAAGCCATTGGTCTTGGAGTCCAGGCCATTATGTGCAATGACGCTGATGTGATCGTCGCCGGCGGACTTGAAAGCATGACTCTGGCGCCTCACGCATTAAAGAACAGCCGCGCCGGTTATCGCATGGGACCTGTGACCGCGGTTGATTGCATGGTCCATGACGGCCTTTGGGACCCATACAACAATTGCCACATGGGCAATTTTGCCGACAAAACCGCCAAGGCAAAAGGATATACGAGAGAACAGCTCGACGCGTTTACTGAAAGCTCTTATAAAAAAGCCATGGCCGCACAGGAAGCCGGGAAGTTCGACCAGGAGATCGTCCCGGTTGAGATTCCGCAAAGAAAGGGCGACCCCATTGTTTTTGACAAGGACGAAGAGCCGGCCAGAGTGAAATTTGAAAAGATACCCAAATTGCGCCCTGCTTTTAACAAGGACGGAGTTATCACCGCGGCCAACGCCAGTTCGATAAACGATGGCGGCGCGGCGGTGGTTCTTATGGCCGCGGAGAAGGCAAAGGAGATGGGGATTAAGCCTATGGCGAGATTTGTCGCCCAGGCTACGGCGAGTTTAGAGCCCCAGTGGTTCACTCTGGCGCCCATTGACTCCATCAATATTGTTCTTGAAAAAGCCAAAATGAAAATCGACGATATTGATATTTTTGAGATAAACGAGGCCTTTTCCGTAGTTTCCCTGGTCACAAACGATGAATGCAAAATCGATCCCGCCAAGGTAAACGTAAACGGCGGCGCTATCGCAATCGGGCATCCCATCGGCGCGTCAGGGGCCAGAGTTTTTGTGACCCTGCTTTACGCAATGAAGCAGAATAACGCTAAAACCGGTTTGGCCTCTTTGTGCATCGGTGGCGGCGAGGCCATTGCCATGATTATCGAAATGAATAACGAATAACGTCCTGGCGCGACAGGTTTCTTTCCGTGGGTAATGTGCCGTCGGGTTATTGGGTTCAGCGCCACGCTGGTCGGATTATTGCTGCCGGTGGCACACCGGGCACGGCATGCCGTGCCCCTACGAGGCATGCCGTGCCCCTACGAGGGATGGCGTTCTACGTCCAGGCACGACAGGTTTCTATCCACGGATAATGTGCCGTCGGGTTATTGGGTCCAGCGCCACGCTGGGAAAGGAGAAAGATTATGGAATACAAAACATTGCTTTACGAAGTGGTTGACGGTATCGCGACTGTTACCATCAACCGCCCTGACAAGATGAACGCGTTAAATAAAGAGGTTTTGGTTGACCTGGCTAAAGCTTTTAGCGCCATAGCCGCGGACCCGGAAGTTCGCGCGGTGATTCTTACAGGCGCCGGAGAAAAGGCTTTTGTGGCCGGTGCGGATATAAAAGAGATGGCCAATTTTAACTCTCTTTGTGCCGAGCAGTTTATCGCGGCAGGGCAAGGCGCTCTGAATCTGATGGAGAACTGCCCTAAACCTGTTATCGCCGCGGTAAACGGCTACGCTCTTGGTGGCGGCACAGAGATATCAATGGCTTGCGATTTTATTTACGCGTCGGAAAACGCCGTCTTTGGCCAGCCCGAAATAACCATAGGCGTTATTCCAGGATTCGGCGGTACCCAGAGATTGGCCAGGCTGGTTGGAAAAGCCATGGCAAAGGAGCTTGTCCTTACCGGAAAAATAATCAACGCCAATGAAGCCCTTAGAATCGGCATTGTGAATAAAGTCGCGCCCGCTGATTCTCTTATGGAAGAAGCGAAAAAAACCGCGACCGTTATGGCGACTAAAGGGCAGGTGGCAATCCGCCTAGCCAAAGACTGCATAAACAACGGCCTGAACACCGATCTTGGAAACGGGCTGCTTCTTGAGCGCCAGGCTTTTTCTCTTCTATGCTCGACTGAAGATCAGAAAGAGGGCATGAAAGCATTTGTGGAAAAACGTAAACCCGATTTTAAAGATCGTTAAGGAGCCGGCAAATGGATTTTAAACTGAACGATGAACATCGAGCCCTACAAGACATGGTCCGAGATTTCGCCGACAAGGAACTAAAGCCCATAGCCGCGGACCTTGACGAGCACCACCGCTATCCTGAGGAAGTGGTGGCCAAGATGGCCCAGCTTGGACTTATGGGCGTTCCCTACCCAGAGAAATACGGCGGCGCCGAGATGGACTACCAGGCTTACGCCATTGTGATCGAGGAGCTTTCAAGAGGATGCGCCGGCACCGGCGTAATCTGCTCGGCCCATACCAGCCTGGCCTGCGATCCGATTTATAACTTTGGCTCGGAGGACCAGAAAAAGGATTTCCTTTTTAACATGGCCCAGGGTAAATGGATTGGATGCTTCGGCCTTACAGAGCCAGGCGCCGGATCCGACGCGGCGGCTTTAAAAACCACAGCGGTTCGTCATGGCGATGAATATATTCTTAACGGTAGTAAACTTTTTATCACCAACGGCAAAGAGGCCGAGGTTGCCGTGGTCTTCGCGGTCACTGACAAAGAGAAGGCTCACAAGGGCATCAGCGCCTTTATCGTCAAAAATGATACCCCCGGTTTTTCCATTGGAAAGATCGAGGACAAACTGGGGATCAGAGCGTCCAGCACAGCGGAGCTGGTTTTCGAGGATTGCAAAATTCCCGCGGCCAACCTTCTTGGCAAAAAGGGCGAAGGTTTCAAAATCGCGCTGCATACTTTGGATGGCGGAAGAATCGGCATCGCGTCTCAGGCTGTGGGCATTGCCCAGGCGGCTTTTGAGGCGGCCAGGGATTACGCGAAAGATAGAGTCCAGTTTGGAAAGCCCATTGCCCGTCTTCAAGCGATTCAGTGGATGCTGGCGGATATGGCGACAGAGATCGAGGCGTCAAGGCTTCTGGTTCGCCAGTCGGTCTGGATGAAGGATCAGCATGTAAAATATGGCAAGGAGTCGGCCATGGCGAAGCTTTACGCCGCGGAAACCGCCATGCGCGTCGCCACAAAAGCAATTCAGATTCACGGCGGCTATGGCTATGTGAAGGAATACCCTGTGGAGCGTCACTTCAGAGACGCGAAAATCACTGAAATATATGAGGGCACAAGCGAGATTCAACGATTGGTGATCGCTAAAGCCGTGCTGACGGAGTAGGCAGGGATGCAGGGTTAAGGGTGCAGGGTAAAATACAAAAGCTTTGTCATTCTAAAACGACCGATTTTGTCATTCTGAACGTAGTGAAGAATCTCTTGTGAGCCGGCACAGATTCTTCACTACGTTCAGAATGACACGGTTGAGTCATAGAACTACAAGGTAGGGTCAGGTCCTTAACTGACTGGGTATCTACTGTTTCACTGGAGTCAAATGAATTTAAATCTCACCGAAGACCAGAAGCTCATTGTGGATATGGTGGCGGATTTTTCTAAAAAGGAGCTTGCGCCCACCGCCGCGAAGAGGGACGAGACCGGCAAATTCCCTTTGGAGATTTTCAGACAGATGGCCGATCTTG
This sequence comes from uncultured bacterium, assembly GCA_964430795.1. Lineage (GTDB taxonomy): Bacteria > Lernaellota > Lernaellaia > JACKCT01 > CAYSHR01 > CAYSHR01. The sequence goes on along the minus strand of CAYSHR010000007.1, from coordinate 17,309 downwards.
GTCTTATGGGCATGAACGCGCCTGAAAAATTTGGCGGGTCTGATGTCGGCGCGGTTGCTTATGCCCTTGCTTTAATGGAAATCGCCAAAGGGGACGGCTCTGTGGCTGTGACCATGTCGGTTACAAACATGGTGGCGGAGATTATCTGCAAGCTTGGTACAGCCCGGCAGAAGAAAACTTTTGTTCCCATGATAACCCAGGGAGAATATCCTCTTGGCGCTTTCGCGTTAACAGAATCAGGGGCGGGGTCGGACCCTGGCAGCCTCACCACAAAAGCAACCCGGGACGGGGATGATTACATTATTAACGGCGCCAAGATTTTCATATCCCACGGTGCCTTTTCTTCGGTGATAATCGTTATGGCCCGCACCGAGGATCTGCCGGGACCAAAGGGCATATCGGCATTTATCATTACAAAAGACAACCCTGGAATGTCGGTGGGAAAAGAAGAAGAGAAGATGGGCTTGCGGGGATCGAATACCGTCGAGCTTATTTTTGACAACTGCCGGGTTCCGGCGTCAAATATGCTGGGCAACCCCGGTGATGGTTTTAAAGTGGCCATGATGGCTCTTGACGCCGGGCGCATCGGCGTTGCGTCCCAGGCTTTTGGCATCGGGAGCACGGCCATGGAATTATCAAAGGAGTATGCAAAAGAACGGGTCCAGTTTGGCAAACCCCTAGCCGGGTTGCAGGGCATTCAGTGGAAACTGGCGGACATGGCTACGGAGTTGGAAGCCGCGCGTCTTTTAATTTTGCAGGCCGCGTGGATGAAAGATCAAAAGACGCCCTTTACCAAAGAAGCCTCCATGGCGAAACTCTTTGCTTCAGAGGCGGCAAATCGGGCGACCAAAGAGGCGGTGCAGATTCACGGCGGTTATGGCTACATCAAAGAATATCCGGTGGAGAGGCTTTTCAGGGACGCTAAAGTCACTACAATTTATGAGGGTACAAGCGAAATACAGAGGATTGTCATATCCAGAAAAATATTGGAGGATTGACCCTAAGATTGGAAAAAGGGACCGTTCCCGGATAGAAACCATATAAAGGCTGAAACTGACTTGGAACAGCCGCGAAAAAATACCCCGAAAAACAAAAAGGACCGGCTCGCTCATGGTCTTGCCCTTGCTTCATTGATCCTGGCGACGATATTTTTTTTCCAGAAGGCTATAACCTTTTCAGGCGCTCTTTTTTCCGACGACCTTATCCTCTTGAATTTGCCGGCGAGGCATTTCTTTTTCAAAAATATTTTGACTGGAAATTTCCCCTTGTGGTGTCCGGGAATCTGCGGAGGATTTCCCTTTTTTGCGGAAGGACAGCTTGGCCCTTTATACTTGCCCAATTACCTTCTCTTTACATGGCTTCCTCATTGGATCGCGTTAAATATTACAGTGGTTTTGCATAGTTTCATCGCTGTTTTCGGCATGTATTATTTTTTGCGACAACGCCATCTGCCCTTGTCCGCCGCCACAGGCGCCATTGCCTATGCTTTTTGCGGATATCAGGTTTTCCACCTTGTTCACATTATGCTTTACCAATCAGCCTGCCTGTTTCCCTGGATGTTTTTCTTTTTCGACAGGTATTTACAAAAAGGGCGTAAGTCGGATCTGTTATTCGCGGGATTGATTCTTGGCGCCATGTTTACAACAGGGCACCAACAAGGACCCATATACTGCGCCATGGCTCTGGGTATTTACGGACTTATTCTCACCCTTGATTCCTGTCTTGGCAAAAAAAAGAAAAGGGCGGCGAAAATATTTGTGGCTGTATTTATTGTAGCCGCGATTTCGGCTGCCGCTACCGCGGTAATAATTTACAGTATGTTCGATCTCCTTTCTTTATCGATCAGAAAAGGTGAGATGGCGAGATCTTTTATATACAGTCATTCCCTTGTCCCGGATATTCTTGTGCGCCTTTTCAGCCCGGATCATCACGGTAGATGGATGGATATGACATGGTGGCTTTACGGCTACGGGGAAAAAGAGATGGGTGTATATCTTGGCCTGGGCGCTTTTCTCATGGCGCCATTGGCTTTTGTGGGAAAGATGACCTCAAGGGACAAAGCCCATCTCGGCGTTTTTCTTTTTGGACTTTTGTTTATTCTGGGCAGTGCGGGTCCCTTTGAGGATGTCATAAAATTCGTACCTCTATTAAAGCAGATGCGAAATCAGATTAGATTTACTTTGCCAATGTTTTTTGCCCTTGCCTTTCTTATGGCAACAGGACTGGATAATCTTCAGAGCAAAAATATCTCCGGCAAAAAAATTATTGCTTTTTCCGGCGGGGGACTTTTTATCTGGACCATAGCGGCATGGGGCGGCTACCTGGCGACCTTTGGAAATGTTTCCTTGCCGGGAGAAAGCAAGAAAGGGGAGTTTCTGGAAAGCTGCAAAATCCTCTTGTTAAACAGCCTGTCAACCCATACCGCTATCGCTCTTGCTCTTTTTTCCGCCATAGTAATTATTGTCTGGGTAAAGAAAAAAGAGGCGTCGCGGTTATTGGCTCTTATGCTCATTATACTTCTGCTGGTCTTTGCCGACCTTTCAATAGTAGGGCGCAATGAAAATCCTGTAACTGATCCAAAAATTTACGAACCCACAAAGATGATAAAATATTTGCGGACCAATCTGAATGGCGGCCGAATTTACACCACTGAAAGGGACATTGATACTTTTCGCGTCGGCGGCTGGTATTTGGGAACGAAAAAATACGCGGCCGGCATAAACGCGCTGCCAGGCGACACCCCCCTCTTCTTTGACATGGAAACCATCGCCTGCGACACCCCACTGGTTTTCCATAGAACAAGAAAAGTACTGGAGTCGATAAACAATTCATGGCTTTTGCAGCTTGGCGTAAAATATATTCTTTCAACAAAAAACATTGGAAAGCCTGACTTTGTTCACAAAAATGTTAAAGCTTACAGAGTCGAAAACCCGGAGAAAAAGTATAGTCTGGCCGGCAAGGTGATTCCCGTTGCCGACCAGGAAGAGGGATTTCTAATGGCCGGAAATCCCCATAGCGACCCGAAGATCGCCTATGTTGAGAACTTCCATGAAACGATTCCTCCTCCCTTAATCGATGAATCGGAACGGGGGGTTAAAATAGAATTTGAGAATACCGATTTTAGAAAGGTGAAAGTAAACAACCGGCAGGATGGCTTTTTGATTATTCGGGAGAGCTATCATCGGGCATGGAAGGTTTTTATTGATGGCCAAAAGGTAAATACTTATCGTGCGAACTATCTCTTTTTCGGGGTTGTGGTTCCTGCCGGCTCAAAGGAGATTGTGATAAAATTCAGCCCTTCCTGGTTCTATCCTCTACTTGCCTTCAGCATGATATTCTTTTTTGGAACATTGGCTATAGCCCTGTTTTACGGGCCTTTCAGAAAATCTACCGGAGTTGTTGTGAATGATGAGAAAGGGGCGTCAAAGACTTTGGTGGTTATTCTTGCCCTGTTCCTTGTTCTGCTTTTGATTGCCGTAATACGCCATCCACAAGCCTGGTCTTTTGCCGGCATGGGGTTTGAGTTCCCCCCCAATTTTTAACGGGGATCACTCAAATTTGTCCAGCTTCAATGATTTTATCAGAGCCGGAAGAAAAAACAGGGAAGAAAAAAGGCAAACCAGCACCGCCACAACAAGAACTTCTCCAAAGGCGGCAAGGCCCCTGTGCCTGGCGAATAGCAGAGAGCCGAATCCGGCTATTGTAGTGGCGCCGGCCAGGGTAATGGCGCTGCCGATGGTGGCGGCGATATTGGGAAGGTCCCGCCCCTTCTGTTCAATAAATCTTTTTGTAATGAGCACTCCATAGTCAACCCCTATGCCAAGAAGTATGGGAAAGGAAATCTGGCTGGCCAGATTGAGGTCTCTGCCCATAAGACCAAGGCCGCCCATGGTGACCGCGGTGGCGATAAACAGAGGCGCCGCCGCGCAAAAGACGTACCGTAGTTTACGAAAGTCAACAAGGAGCATAAGAAGAACCACCACGCCGGCCATCCAGGAGCTTTTAATAAAACCATTTAGAATCTGCCTGGAGGTAACCTGAAAGACAACGCCAAAGCCGGTAATCTTTTCATCATAGGATTTCTTATCAAGAACAGTTGACGCGACTTCTCTTATCTGACTTAGAAAGGCATCGAGAAACTCAACGTCCCAGATTTTCTCATTTGGAAAGACATAGGTGGCGAATTTACCACTTTTGGAAACGAACCTGCTGGTAAGAGATTTTGGAAGGGTGTCAATAGTAACGGGAGGAGCGTTTAACATGGATGTAAGTTCGGTTTTCGCGTCTGTCAATTTGTTAAAAAAGTCGGCCTCGAAAAGAGAGTGGTTTTTCGCGGCATCCGACTCCAAAAGAGCATCACCAATGTTTTCAAGCTTTTCACGAAGATCATCAAGGTGGTTATAAAGAAGCTTCCAGTTTTTTGTCTTTGAGGAAAAAACATCTTCCTGGGCGGTTTCCACTTTATCCAGGGCCGACGATACACGGCTTTGGAGGGATGTTAAATTTATTTTACCAGGGGGCGTCCCGATTTTGATCTTGTCAAGTTTCTCATTGATGGAGGGAAAAATTATCTCCCGTTTTTCTTTCTGCCCTTTTGGTATGGCAAGGGCAACCGACTCCACCCGATGAACCGTAGAGAGGGATTCAAGCTTGGGAACAAGGGCTCTTACCTCATCAATGGCTTGAGCCACAACCAGAACATATTGGAGCTTATAATCAGTGATGCTTTCGAGTTTTTGGGCGACTCGCAACGTCTCGGAATCTTTTGGCAGAAGATTGTTAATATTAAAATCGAATCCCACCTTTGGAATCCGGGTAAACATGAAAACACATATCAAACATCCGACAATAGCCACTGTTTTGGGCCTCTTTAGAAGGGCGGCGGATAAAGATCGGAGGAGTCGGGACTGGGCCAGGCGCTCTGTTTTCACAGGATCATTTTTGGGAGGAAACTTGGCCATCAGGGAAGGAAGGATAAGAAAGGTTGAAAGCAGGACACACAACACGCCGGTTCCGGCAACGATTCCAAGCTCGGAAAAGGCGGGCTGGTCAGTAAGGCCAATGGCGAAAAAGGCGGCGATGGTTGTAGCCGCGCCGGTGGTTATTCCCGGCCCTACAGAGACAAGGGTGGTCAGGATCGCTTCTTTTGCCACGGCCCCCTTTCCTCGTTCCTCATCAAACCGTCTTATAAAAACTACGCCATAATCGATGCCCAGGCCAAATAACACTCCTATAAAAACCGATGTCAAATAATTAAGGTGGCCAATGGTAAAATAGGTAAGAGCAAGGTTCCAGATCACTCCGAAAACAAGGGGAATAAATACAAGAATCGTTCTATGGATAGACCTGAAAGCCAAAAGAAAAAGAGAAAGAATAATGATGCCTGAAAAAAGAGTGACTTTTGCCAGGTCCCCCTCTATTAGAGTTATCTCCTCCTCAATGGAAACCGGCCAACCGGTGAATCCCGCTGTAACGCCGGGAAAGTTTTCCAGGGATTCTTTTACAGTGTTTCTGCAATGAGCCATGAAAGGGAGAATAAAATCGGTATTGTCCTCAGGGTGGGATTGCTGCACAAACATTACAAGTGACCGGCTGCCCCTGCCCACAAGATAACCATCTTTGTCAACAAATTCTTCTCTGTCAGCCGCCAGTTTGCCAATGGCGTTATCACCAAGAGCCAGAGTCGCCTCTTCCGGATTTTCCAGATATTCCAACCAGGAATCAAGAAGCTCGAAAAGGGCCTCAAAAGCCATATCCACCCGACCTGTTTCATTGGTATTTTCAAGGGAGACGAAAGATGATTTTTTTAAAAGCTCTTCAAGCAAGACTTCCCATGAGCCCTTATCAAAGGCTGCCCGCAAAAAATCCCGGTGTTCCAAAAGGGCGCTGTCAATTTTCCTCAAATCTTCTTCCGGCAGATAATAAAGGCCGGATTTGCTGATGGAATCGAGATCAATTTTATAGAACACATTTTTGACCCAGGCGGGGTCGCCTTTAAGGGCTTTTGCCACCGCGTCGCCGGCCGGCTTTAATTTCTCCTTGTCGCCCTCCAGGAGAATAATCAAATGGTTGGGTGTGCCGAAATCATTGTTATATTCAATATATCTTCGCTGGGCGGGAATTTTTTCCGAAACAAGACCCTCTCTTGAGGTTAGAATCGGCAGGCGAGGAATCAAGAAAGATGAGCCAATGGTTAAAAGCAGGGCGGCGCCAAGGAAAACCCAGCCCGCCCGTGAATCCGCCAATTTGGCGATAAATCTAAAAATTCTTTCTCGTAACATGGCCAGGATTGTATAGGAGGGTTACGACTTTTTCAATATCACACTTTTTACCGGAGGCTTTTTCTCCATTGGGGAATAAAACGTTGTTTTTGTCAAAGGATTATATTTAAATATACGGACTAATTTATCGTGTTGGATTTTAATGACTAACATTGACAGAGAAACCGTTTTCGCGAGGCTGAATGAGCTGGCTTTAAATTTGAAAAGCTCATCAAGGATAGATTCCATACTTATTACCGGCCGGCGATTCGGGATCAAAGGGATATTGGTAGGCGGCGCCTTACGTGACGCGGCATTGGGACGCTCCATAGCCGACTTTGACATTGCCGTCCCCTCTCAAGCTCTCTCCTTCGCCAGGGCCATTGCCGATGAAACCGGAAGCACCTATGTTGAGCTTGATGATTTTCATAATAGCGGGCGAGTGGTTTTCTCAAACGGCAAATCCGTCGATGTTGCCGACTTTAGAAGACCGACCATAGAAGAAGATTGCATGGAGAGGGACTTGACTTGCAACTCTTTAGCCGCGCCTTTGGAGGAATTTTTGGAAAAAGGCGCCAAAGCTCTTCTCGACCCGGCAGGCGCCCTTGATGACATTATTAAGGGTATGATAAGGCCCTACAAAAAGGAAAATCTCATTGATGATCCGTTAAGAATTCTTCGTGTTTTCAGATATTGCGCCCAGACAGGCTTTTCCATAACTCCCGACACGTTGGAATTTATCAGAAAGAGCACAAGTTCTTTATCAACTGTGGCCGCGGAAAGAGTTTTGGTGGAGATGAAGCTGATATTCAGAAGCAGAAACGCCACCTCGGTTCTACCCGCAATGCTGAAAACCGGGACCCTGTCGGCTCTGTTCGGATTTTTTTCAGTTCAGGAGTTATCGGAGTGGGTGGGCAGGGCAACCTTCATTGAAAGAACAATAGCGCGAAAACCCTTTTTACCAGGTCTTAAGGAAGCCAGGAAGGATTTTTTCAACTTTCTTCTTGTCACCCTCCTCGCGGCAATAAAACCCGGGCCGCGAATTACCGAACTGATTGTCGCTCTCAGGCTTTCAAAAAGAGTGGCCGGCAGGATAATGAGAGTTGGCATGTCAATGGTTTCGGTAAGGAGGCTGGTTTACGATCATCCCATTGAGACTGATTTTCTCTACACAACAGCGAGAATCGCTCTTGCTTTAAGAGACGACAGGCTTGCGCCCTGGCTGATAATCGCCGCGGAAGGCGCCGAAGAAGAGGTCTTCGCGGTTTTGGAAAAGGCTGAGAGATTGACCCGGGACGTTGTGCTCCCTGTTGCTGATTCTCCACCTCTTATCACAGGTGGGGAGCTTGCCCAGCACCTTGAAAAGGCGCCCGGACCCTGGATAACCGAAGCCCTTGAGAGGATTTTTTTCAGAAGGCTTACAAATTCCATTACCGATAAAGAGGGCGCTGTTGTTTTTATTAAAGAGCTTTTAGAGGAGTCCGCGCTATAGAATAACCAGAGGCGCCCTCTCACCCCCAACCCCTCTCCTTTAGGGAGAGGGGAGCTTACGTGGCAAATGGCAAGAGCCCTGTTAATTTTAGGAGAGATTTATGCCTTTGGAATACACCCATTTGAAGCTGGAAAAACGATCCGACAACATAGCCATTGTCAGGTTGGATTATCACAATGAGAGGGTGAACAAAATATCCACGCCCTTTGGCCGGGACCTTGAGGCAGTTGTTAAAAGGATTGCCTCAGACGCGGATATCGAGGCGGTAGTTGTGATCAGCGCCAAGAAGGATAACTTTATCGTAGGCGCCGACGCGGCCGAGCTTACCAGCCTGAGAAACGCCGCGGAAGCCACCGCCCTTATAAGGCGGGCTCAGAAAATCTTTGACCGTATTGAAAAAAGCTCGAAACCCTGGGTCGCGGCCATCCATGGCGCGTGCATGGGCGGTGGCCTTGAATTTGCTCTTGCCTGTCATTATATATTGGCAACAGATGATTCGGTGACCCGGTTGGCTCTGCCCGAAGTTAAGCTGGGTATCATTCCAGCCGGCGGCGGGTGCCAAAGGTTGCCCGAAAAAATAGGGCTTCAGCAGGCTTTGGATATGATTTTGACTGGAAAGACCGTTTTCGCGAAAAAAGCCGGTAAGATGGGTCTTGTTGATGATGTTGTCATCCCTTACGCTCTTGAGCGGCAGGCTGTGGTTGCCGCTCATAGATTATTAAAAGGGGGCGGCGCGAAAACAAGAAAGAAATCCATACAGGAACAGGCTCTGGAGGAGATCGCTCCGGCTCGGGATATAATTTTTCGCAAAGCCTCCCAGATGGTTATGAAAAAGACCAGGGGGAATTATCCCGCTCCTCTTTATGCGTTGGAATGCGTTAAAACCGGGCTTTCTCAGGGGCGGGAAGAGGGTTTTGCCAGAGAAGCGGAGTTGGTGGGGCAGCTTGTTGTCGGAGATGTATCAAAAGAGTTGATCCATCTTTTCTTTGCCATGACCGCGAAAAAGAAAAACTCTCTTGCCAAAGGCGCGATCAAAGCAAAAACCGTCGGTGTTTTAGGCGCCGGGTTAATGGGCGCGGGTGTTGCCCTTGTCACCGCGAAAACCGCGAAAACTCCGGTTATTTTGAAAGATGTCTCTCCCGAAGGGGTGGCCGGCGGCTTCAAATATATCTTTAGGGATATTGAGAAGGGCTATAAAAAGAAGGTATACGGCCAGGTGGAACGAGATCGCTTTATGGCCATGATTGACGGGGTGACGGATTATTCTCATTTTCAAAAGGCCGACCTTGTTATTGAGGCGGTTTTTGAAGACCTGGATATTAAAAGGAAAGTATTGGCCCAAACCGAGGCCGCGACAAAAGACCATTGCGTTTTCGCCAGTAATACTTCCGCCATTCCCATCTCCAAAATCGCCCAAAAAAGCAAGAGGCCTGAAAACGTTTTGGGCATGCATTACTTTTCACCTGTACAGGCCATGCCCTTGCTGGAAATAATTACAACTGAAAAAACATCACAGCAGGCTCTTAAAACCGCTGTCACTCTGGGACTGGCTCAGGGCAAGACAATCATTGTGGTTAAAGACAGCCCCGGATTTTACACTACAAGAATTCTCGCGCCATACTTGAATGAAGCCCAGCTTCTTCTTGGCCAAGGCGGTGAGATGGAGAAGATTGACAAAGCTATGGTGGCCTATGGTTTCCCCATTGGGCCGGTATCCCTTATGGATGAGGTGGGCATGGATGTTGCCGCTCATGTTGGGCAGGACCTTGGTCCCTTTTTCGCTAAAAGAGGGGGAAAGGTGGCTAACCTGGCCGGCAAAATGGCTGATGGAGGATTTCTGGGAAGAAAGAATAAAAAGGGATTTTACCTTTACGACATCCATCAGAAAACATCGCCTTTTCCTTTCAGCTTGATAAAAGGCGCGGGGAAAAAGAAGAAAATTCCAAACAACAAAGCATACGAGTTTATTCCCGGAGACAGGAAGGAGCTCGATAGCGAAATGATCCAGCTTCGAAGCACGTTTATTTTTATCAACGAGGCCGCCCTGTGTTTGCAGGAGGAAATCATAAAATCTCCCACAGATGGTGACTTGGGGGCGATTTTAGGTCTTGGATTTCCACCCTTTAGAGGAGGGCCATTCCGCTTTATTGACAGCTACGGTGTTAACAATCTCATCAGCAGGATGGAATTCTATGAGAAGGAATTCGGACCAAGGTTCAAGCCGGCTCGGATTCTCTATGATTATGGAAAGAAAAACAAGAAGTTCTATAAAGATTGATTATTAATAACAGCCGCCACAGCATAGATCAGTGCCGCCGGCAGAGTTGTTGGCGTCTCTGTCAATAGCCATGGTGATTATGTCTTCCTTATCGTCGTCCTCCACCTGGCCGGCGATAAATACAAAACCGGGATTTTCCTCATTTACAGCTAGTGATACAAAATCATTTTTTGTGTCGGTATAGTAGGTTTCAACCCACTCGGTCCGGCCCGCGGGAGTGTATTTCAAGGTTACAAGGGCATAAACACCATCGGAACATCCGGCGCTGTCAACGTTTTGCCAAAGATATTGTTCACATCCGTAAAGGTCCGCGTCTGTATTGTCCATGTAAGTTTCGCAGGAAACGCCGGCTACATGGATATTACCCTGGCTATCAACGGCCAGGCTTCTGGGATAATCAAAAAGACTCTTTTCGCCGTCAAAGTTGCGGGTCCAGAGAAGAGCGCCATCATTGTTGAATTTCACAGTAATAAAATCAGACATGGTCTCCCGGTTTTCCGAGCAGCCGGTAATTGTGATTTCGCCCTTACTGTCCACGGCTATTGGACCGGCCACATTCTTAAAGCCGGCGTCGCCATTATAAATCTCTTGAAAAAGAATTTCTCCATCCGCGCTGAATTTAACAAGGGCGATATGGGATTCTCCGTTTTCGTATCTGTTCTGTCCCGCGAGAAAAACCGATCCCTCCTGGTCAATCACCACAGAAGAAGCCAGGTCATCCTGATTCGCGCCGCTGTCATCAACAATGGTTTCCCAAGAGAGGGCGCCATTATTTTCATACTTGAGCAACAGAAAATCCCAAGAGGATTCCTCAAGTTTAAAATCGTCATCGTCTATAAACAGGCCGGCGGCATCCACATGGCCCGCGACATAAACAGCGCCGTCGGTATCAACATCCAGGCCAACGCACTCTACTTTTGAGCCGTCATTGACCAGAGGGTATCTTTTTTGCCAGAGAGGGTTTCCGTCGGGGTCCGACTTTAAAAGAACACATGAGCCGGCATCGCCATTAAGGGTGTTAAAAAGAGAATAGATATCACCTTGGTCATCTATGGCCAGGGACGAGGGAGAGTGGTTCGTGGGAAAATAGGTCGTCTTATAAAGCCACAACCTCTCTCCATCAACGCTGGTTTTAACAAGAGCAAAGGCGCAATCTTCGTCCTGGTTTGTTTTACCGCGGCAATACCTGCCCGCCATATATGAATTGGACTGCCGGTCCGTGGTAAAAGACGGTGGTGTAAACCGGCATTGGCTTTTTGATTCCGCGCCTTCCAATGCCCACAGAAAGTTACCCATGGCGTCATACTGAATAAGGAGCACATCGGTTTGAGAATCGACGCCCTTATTTGTGCCTGCCACATAAACCAGGTCGTCGGATGTAATCTCGATGAATCTCGCGGAGTCATTCAAATTGTTTTTCGAATCAAAGGAGCGCACCCAGCCATGAGAGCTTTTTGAAGTCGGTGGACTGACAATATCAATACAGGCGGCAAAAAGAGAAAGGGAGAGAATTAATATAACTGAAATAGTAGAGATCAATAATTTTCTGGCTTTGGAAATCTTTTTCAACAGAACACTCCAGGCGATTTTCTGACATGAGTAAAAAAACTTTTTAATAACCTACCATTTTTCATGACTAGATAAAACATGGATTTTTATTCAACTGTAATCGTTCAGTTGCATGGGGGCTTTTGGGAAAAGGGGGGAGATGTACTTGTTACCTGTACCCGGATTTTCATATTTCTTGACTTCCCCATTGGGACACCCAAAACAGATAGTGCGATCATGTAATTTCAAGTACTTACGACACATAAAAAGGGGTAGCGCGGAAGTCAGGAGCTGAGCCGGCAATCAGACTCTATATAAAAACCAGCCTCGCTGAAATTCGGCGGGGCTTTTTTTGTCCCCCGATCTCAAACCCTGCCACTTTGCTCCCCTGTCACAGAACGATTACATTCAACTCTACAATTTCAAAAAACAGGGCAATAAGTTTGTCATTGTCCAGAAGAAGGGTTTATCAATTAAAAACGGTAGTGTTTTGTGCGATTATTGAAGTAATTTAACAAGAAAATCATGATATCTGTGGTTAATTAAAGAGAATTCTTCCTAATTATATGCTTTTCTTGTTGACACGCTATTTGGAGTTTGTTAGCATCACCACAAGATATTGAGTAATATTGGGCTTTTTTTGTGGAACATATAGTAGCTTGATTTGACGATTCTCTTTACTAAGGAGGTGTATATATGAAAGTATGGAGCGTGGTTTTAATAGTTTTTTTCTCAGCTTCCCTGTTTTTTATGGCGGCTATGGGCTGTGATGACGACGATGACGACGATGATGACGATGGTGTAAGTTATGGCCAGGACATCGAGGGAACATTCCCTGTAACCATGCAGATATATGAAGACACTTGCGATGAAGACAATGTGGGATATACCGAATCGTGGGTCATAGATATTGAACAGACTGCCGATCTTGCCTGGGGAACGGTCTATTGGAAAGAAGAGGGGCTGGGCTCAGACAGATATGAGCTTTTCAAAGCCAAAGTATATGGCAGGGTTATAATGGACGCGGTTATTGAGGAAGAACCTATCGGCTCCTCAGATTGCGTTAAATTTGTGGCAAAAAATTATTATATCGAGGTGGACCTTGACGAAGGAAGCCTTTCCGGAAGGCTTACCGATAACATATTCTACCAAGGGCCGGGATGCGATACATCCACAAGCGATTGCAGACAAGAACGCGTCTTTGCCCCCGAATGATACTGAGTTTGGAAGAATTTCCCGTCGGCGCGTTGATTACTGACAAAGGTTGTACCTGGCCTTTGTCAGTAACCCCCTTTCCGATAAATCCAGTCTGTCAATAGTTTCAATATTCTTTTTTTTTAAAACCATGCTTTACCTTATGGCGATATCACTATAATAATAGATGGATTGGGTACGATCTTTTCTGGAAACTCCGGATGGGAAAAACAATGGCGCCATATTTGAATATCATGGTAAACCGGCGGTGCCATTATTTTATTCGACCCTGGATAAAAATCCTTTGCCTGCTTATTATAATTTCCGTGGCTTTGTTATCCTGCCGCCAATATTATACAGTAGTGCACTACTATTACCCCCATGAAAAATGGATGGAAGTCAAAGTCCGCACAGTTGATAAACCAAGGCATGAGGTTTTTCAGCATCTGGTTTCGGTGCTGGTGGAAAAAGGCATTGAATTCAAAACGGCGGACAAAGGCGAAAAGGAGGTTGTTGGTCAATGGTATAGCGACCCTCTGCTGATGACTATGCTGAGCGCCAAGGGGTATATGGAAACCAAGACGCCCCTTATGATTCGTCTCTATATTATCTTGAAAAGTCAAAAAGAGGGAAAAACTGAAATCTTTGTAAATATCCAGGGCAAGATCCAAATTGAAAAAGTAGTCTCTGTTAAGCATTCAATCTATTCTGATCAGCGGGATGTGAATCTGGAGATTTCCGAAAATAAAATCAAGATAGAAGAGTATACCTATACAGTTCCCCCCCAATATTATGATATCTTTTTTGACACTCTTGGAAACGCGTTAAAAGTGGATTTTCCCCATATGGCTACTGATCTGCCTGTTGTGCCCCCTGATGTATTGAAAGTGAAAAGCATGAACGAAATAAGAAAAGAGAGGCGAAGGGATTCTGAATAATTTTGATTATTCCAAGGGCGGCGCTATTTATGGATTATAGAGAATTACCAAAGATGTCCTTTTGAGCGGGCGATTTTAAGGTATAGATCAAAAATCCTCCTGTTTCTTGCCTGCGCCAGGTGGTTCTCTAAAATATACTCACGCCCGGCTTTTGCCATATCCAGGGCGGTCTCCATGTTATCCAACAAGTAGGCCATGGCCAGGGCAAGCTCTTTTGGGTTTTGCTTTGGCGTAACAAGGCCGTACTTCCGGTTTACAATTATCTCTCTATTTCCGCCCACATCGGTAGTAATCACCGGCTTTTGGCAGGCCAGACTCTCCCGCAATACCCCTGATACACCTTCCCCGGCGAATCCGGGAAACACCGAAGCGGTTGAGGCCGCGAAAATGTCAGGGATGTCTTTTCGAAAACCGGCAAAGATGACCCGCCCTGACAATCCCAACTCTTTGGCTTTTCTCTCCAGTTTGTTCGTATCGCCGGACCCGGCAAAAAGATGGAAAACTCCCGGGTGTGACTTTTCCAGTATTGCCGCGGCCAAAAGATAGTCCTCGTGCCCTTTTTGTCTTATCAGGTTGGCAATGACAACAAAAAGAGGCGCCTCTTTTGGAATTGAAAATTCCTCTTGGATCTTCTTGCTATTACCGCCTGGATTGAAGGTCTCGATATCCACTCCCCCATAAATGACCTCAATCTTTTTCGCCGCCACGCCACAGGCTTTCATGATGGCTCTTGACTCCTTTGACACGACAATGACCTTGTCCAGTTTTTTGAAATTGTATTTGAAACGATTAAGGCCAAGGGGAAAATTTACACCTCGAGTATTGACAAGAACCGGAATATTAATACCCGCCGACCCAAGAAGCAGAAGGCTCAGGTCCCCACCTTTGTGTGTGTGAACAATGTGATACCTCTGTTTTTTCAACCGGCGTCTTAGGGTAAAAATTTGAAAAGGAGAATACCACCTGTTGGGTTTGAAAAAATTGATTTTTACCCCAAGGTCCTTAAATTTATCCAACTTGGGAATTTTGGACCTTTTGCTTTTTTTAAACAGAACATCTACCTTGGCGCCGACTTTTATAAGCCCTTTGGCCAGAATAAACATCTGCATTGAACCGCCGGAACCGACATCTGTATGGCTGGTTGTCAGGAGTACTTTTTTATTTGATAAAAATTTGAACTCCACCATAACGCCAACTCAAATAGGAGATGAGACAGGTTGTTTAAAACCGATTCTAATATCCAGTGTCGCTGGTGGCCTTCTGTTTAGTGGTCCAATATAAATAGATCGGCGTCTTATCATGTATATCCATAGATTTTGTATAGACGATTTTACCATTAATTGTCTTTAAGATTGATTCGTCCTCATCGTCAAGGGATTTGTATGTTTTACAATCTTTCTCCACCCCGTCCACATCTTTTGCTTTTGAATCTTTAAGGCGGGTAAAAGTTACCTCCTTTATCTCCGCCTGTCCGAGTTTGAATACTTTTTTCACAATAGCCTTTTCCCCCATGGTTTCCAGAAAGGGCTCCAGGTGGGATGGGTCGTCGGTAAAATCATAATCCCCCGCCTTGATATTCAGGGTCTCCTTGATAATTCCTTCTCTTCTATTTACCACAAGAACGTTGTTCTCCATGGTGCTTTTGGCTTTTGTGGCAGGACCCCTGGAGCCGGTTCTTTTTACTTTTATGTATATGACCTTTCCGTCCTTTAATACCCCTTCGACTTTCGCGTTCAATTCAAAGGTCCAGTCCCTTGACGCGGAACCCCTGGCCCCGGAATAGCTTGCCGTGCCTGTAACTTTGGCATAAGCTTTTCTTTTTATCTTTCTGAACTTGAACTCGCCCTCTTTGTAGTCTGTAAAATTCGCGTATGCTCTTCCTACTTTTTTGCCCTTGTAAAAGACACCATACCAGCGCTCGCTTTTTTCCTCCTGGGCCAAAGCCGATGCCGCCGGCACAAGAATAAAAATGGAAATAAAAACAGCAATAGCTTTTTGAAAGTTCATCGCCTGCTCCCCTTTTTGTAATTGAATAATCATGTTATCAAATCTCGCTTCACCTTTAAAGAAATAACTTCGGTGTCGAGTAATCGTTCAGTTACAATGAGATCGGGGTACACGATCCCCATTTCCCTGATATCATTGACAATGCCGGCCATTGTTGAGAAATGGGGTCATGTCCCCCGATCTCAAACCTTACCCCCTTGTCGCTGAACGATTACGGTGTCGATATGTTGACGTATTTACTAAAGGCGGTGGTCTTGCCGCGTGTCCATGAATAGAGAAAGAACACTTGCGAAAACATATAGTTATGCTTTTCATGAATACTGTTATCCTTTCTGCTTTTTACGGGATATTTTCTCTTTTGGGTGATTTTGTAACCTTTTTGAAATTATGTAATTGTCAAGGCAAGGGAGCCGGTCTCCCGGTTGGAAAGGGCTATTTCAAAATAACCGATAGATATTATCAGGTTACGTAAAGCTTTCTTTCTTTTTGGACTTTGGTATGTTCCTTGCCGGATTAACTGCTTGTTGACAATTCGGCTTGATGGCGATTCATGGAGGAATCGCAACTTTCAAGGACTTTTTAAGTTGTTGAAAATGAGAGAAATCAAAAACAACGGTTTTTGGTTTTATTGGCTGAAAAAGCCAGGGACGGACTTTTTCAGCATTGAGTTAACAGGCAGGGCGTTTGAAAATTGGTACCTGACAGATAATGGCAAATCCGTTGTGAAGCGGAGACGCAAAGCCACCGGGCCTCATGGAAGATGGCGGCCGGGCTGCCAAAGTTGGGAAAAATGAAAAGGCATATTTACACATGGATTGTGGCGGTTATTTTTTTCTTTTGCATATTCACTGTTGCTCATGCGCAGGTAGAGGGTGAAAATCACCTTAATGTCACCTTGGAGTCTTATTCCGCGGACCAGATTGTTCTTCTTGTGGAAACTCCCGAAATAGTGATTGAACAGGCACAGAGCGGCGGTCTTTTTTGGGACCGCCCTTTAGCTGCCGGCGCCCGGACTACCACCATAATCGGCGCGCCCGCTCTGCCTGCCATCACAGAATTAATACCCCTTGGCGCCAATGACGGCCTTCATATAGAGGTGGAAGTTCTTGACGCGGCAAAGGTGAGTGATCTTAATATTCTTCCTTTTCAGCCTCCGGCTTATCGGGACGGCGCTCCATCCGCCCCTTTCCAGATGGACAAGGAAATATATAACATTGACTCATATTGGCCGGCGGATTTTGTGACTATGGGCGATCCGGCCATTATGCACGGCGCCCGACTTGTTCCTGTCACCTTCACTCCTCTCAGATACAACCCGGCTTCCGGTGATGGTTTGCTGGTTCGCAAGGCGAGGGTCGTCATTTCCAGGGGCGGCGTTGATATGAGAAATCCTTTGCCTGATAATTCTCCCGGTCCGTCTTACATCTTCAATAAAATTTTGGCGCCGGTCATGACCGTTCCGGCAAATGAAGAGCCCTTCCCTTTTGGAACCGAGCCCGAAAACGGCGCCTACGTAATCATCACTGATTTCCTTTTCTTAAACCAGGTAAAAGCTCTGGCTAAATGGAAAGAACGCAAAGGGCTTTCCGTTG